>NZ_NPJB01000001.1:0-2739 GCF_002251345.1 Prevotella sp. P4-119
TGTTTTACATGAAAAATATGGTCTTGAACATGATGGTCTGAATATAAGTTATTTACAGATCTTTTTTGTGTATAGCCTCCATCATAGCACATATATAGTGATAGTTTTTTATTTATAATACCAATATTAATTCCTATTTTTTCTGAGAAATTATGTCTCTTAATCGTTTCTTCGTATAATTCGCTTGTGATTTTTAACGAATTCTCTTTTTCTTCTATCAAAGAAATGTTTACTGATGCTCCTCGCACACCAAATTTTGCTGGAGAATTATAATACACCTCAATATCCTTAACTCTATTGGTGGGCAATGAAGACAAATAAGTACATATTTGTTCCTGGTTCATTCCTCTGCTTTTACCATTAATTAATAGGTTAAATGATGAGGCTCCAATAATTGAGTACCCCCTACCATTTCTTTGTATTACAGATATTTCATTCAGCATATCAAGAGCATTTCTAACAGAATGAAGTTGAGAAAGCTGATTTCCATCATACTTTAATGCGCCATGCTCGTTTACTCGCATCTGTAAATTACCCCTTACTGTAATTTCATTGATGGCAGTTGTAGCATCTTCCAATCTTATAGTAAGATGATTAACCGAATCTACGATAGTGGTGGTTTTGTATCCTAAATGACTTACTATTAACTTATATGGGATTGGTAAATTCAAAAAACAAAAGGCCCCACAAGTATCTGTAATACAAGTCGCAACTGTTTGGCTTTTATCATTTTGAGCAATAATAGCGGCGGAGAAGACTGGAGAATCCCTACTATCAAGTACACGACCATGCAAATTTTGCCCAAAAGATTTCACTTCAAAATGCATTAGTATGAATAAAAATATACTTAGCTTATGTAAAACGCTATGTGTAGCATTCATATAATATTATTCTTTATTGTTTTCTATATCAAATTGAACTTCCTGTTGGTCTAGAAGTGCAGAATTTCGATTTACACAATCATTAAGTTGCATTATAGCCTCATGCTTACATTCTTGTTTGAGTTTGCATTTCTCGCAATTAGGACAATTCGGAAATTTATAATACTGAAAAATAGCATTTCTATCATCCAAATCTCCAACAACTTCGGTCATCATTTTATGCCCATAAAGAACAGAAAGTACATCATCAGGAAAAGCGGAAGAATTTTTTAACTTTAGATAATCGAGACATGCATAAAAATAAGAATATTTCTTCTTATCTTTTCCATTTAAGTACAAAGCCAAATATTTAATGGCATTCATATCATCTTTTAGATAAAGGGCTAACAAAGCAGCTAACATTTCTATTGACAAATCTCTTAAGTCTTCATTAGTATTGAAAACAAAAACTCTATTCAATGCGAAATCTTCTTCTTTAAGAACCTCATAGTTTTCATCAATCGCAGTAAAGACTTTGCGTGCTATTTCAACAGTAACACTTCCAAGCTTATTAATTAATGAAAAATTCACAAAAGACGATTTGTAAATTGAAACAAATGGATTTGTTTTTATTATTTGGCTCATTCCTGGCACAACAACATAGTACGCAGGAAAACCTAAAAAGGAATTATTACGTATATATACATGGTATCCCATTTTTTCGATAAGATCTAGCGAATACTTCAAATCATAAGCATTACTCTCACCCAATAAGTGATTAAATTCTTTAAACCTATAACTCTCTTCTCCATGTAACACAGATATTGGCCAAAAACCAGAACCATTAATAAATATTTTGATTAGATTTCTTTCTACAAATTTCTTTTCAGCTGCATCAACACCCTTTGTCTTAACAAACTCAAAGGGTAACCCCTCAAAAGAATTTCTTCCTTGATGAATTTCCGTGAAGCATCGTTCTAAGGCTACGGCTGGAACAAAATCAACCCCTATCTTAAAATTGTATAGTTGTTCATTTTCATTTATAATGATTAAACCAATAGCAGGAATGCCTTTATTCAAAGAACAATCTTTTACTATCACTTTATTGCCCGTTTCTTTCTGATATAGACTTAGTATTTTGCCAATTTCCGTTTCGGCAAAAAATGATAATGGTATAGTTGGTGGTGTATATTCATTCCAATATATCTCACTTATTACATAACGTTCAAAAATTTCACATAGTGCTTGAAGGATCGCTTCTTTTGGAGTATTTCCAGAAGCCATACCATTAGAACCTGTTAGCAATAGGGAAAATTCAATAGGTATTTCTATCACCGTTTTATTTTTCACATCATAGAAAGGAATGACCAAAGGCTTCGTTTTCGATGCATTCTGAGCTATATTAGCATTTAATTCATTAACAGAATTAAAGCCACACATACGAATGATTTCTTCCATGAAAGTCTTTGATATATCACTAAATGGTACATTTTTCTCTCTTTGATCATAAAGAAACCCCGATTTTTTTTCTTCTTTTTTTGCGACTTCAAAAATATTAAAAGTTTTATCCGTCAACATTTTCTTAGAATTAAGCAGTAAATGGTTCTCTAAGCGTTCCATAAACTCGGCATATCCACTTGCCAAAGAATATTCGAACGTACGTCCTTTGCCATTTGTTCCAATATTTAATTTTCCAAGTCCATCATTTCCTATTACTACACGACATGAGCTAAATTTGTCGTGTATCATATGTCGTTCCAAGAGTAAGATTCCAATATTGGAAAGAATTTTTCTGATTTTACTAACCGTATGAATCGGAGTAGTTGCCTTATATTGTTTCATTGAAATTAAAACTTAAGAAAAGAAAGCAAATCCATAT
>NZ_NPJB01000010.1:0-10917 GCF_002251345.1 Prevotella sp. P4-119
CTAACTTACAGATTGTAATTTTCTGCAAAGATAGTCATTTCTAACCCATAGAGTCATTTTTTGCTCGTATTTTGTCGCATATCAACCACTTACAACGATTGTTAATCGTTTTTAGTGGACACTAGTGTACTTTTTAATGTCACACATGGTCACCCGTTCACCCGAATTTCACGGAATACATGGAAATTTTTTTATCCACGGAACACACGGAGAACACGGATTCTAGTTAAAGATTCTTCTAAAGATTTCTTGCGCTCGCGCAACCAAAAAACATCCGTATAAATTCCGTCTAATATCCGATGATCCGATGATCCGATGAGTCATTCCAGGGAAGAAAAGTGTTAAATCTTGGAAAAACGGACAAAAATACATATGTTTATCTTGGAAAAACGGACAAAATTTTGTATTTTTGCCATGGAAAAACGGACAAACAACCCCCGTTTGGCATTATAAAAGAAGATAGAAGTATGATTAAACGCAAGATAGACAACTATTTAGCAGACTTTTTCGCTACAGATAAGAAAGCGTTGATGCTGACAGGAGCAAGACAGATAGGAAAAACATATTCTATCCGTCGTTTTGGACATGAACATTTTGAAAGATTCATAGAAATCAATTTCATCGAAAATCCTGGCTTGGTAAAGGTCTTCAGCAAGGCGAAGAATAGTCAAGACATCTTGTTGCGTCTCTCCACGGTAACCAGCCAGGATTTGATCAAGGATAATACCCTTGTGTTCTTTGATGAAGTGCAGGAATGCCCCGAAATCGTAACCGCCATCAAATTTCTGGTAGAAGAGGGGAGCTATCGCTATATTTTAAGCGGCAGCTTATTGGGAGTGGAAATTAAGAACCTCCGTTCTGCACCAGTGGGATATATGGATGTGAAAGACATGTATCCGCTCGACTTGGAGGAGTTTGCTGCAGCCGTTGGTATCAACGATAGAATCATAGAAGCTTTAAGGAATCATTTTGCAGACGGTACTGTTGTAGATGACTTCATCCATGAAAAGATGATGGAGATATTCCGCCTTTATCTTATAGTAGGAGGAATGCCGGCAGCTGTTGATAAATATCTCACTACCAATAATCTGCAAGCGGTCATGGCAGAACAACAGGCCATCATACGTCTGTATAAGCAGGATATTGCGAAATATGACCCCAATCATAAATTGTATATTCAGGAAATCTTTGACAGGATACCTGCTGAGCTTGATGCCAAGAACAAGCGGTTCATATTGAAGAACCTGAATGAAAACATCAAGTTTTCACGTTATCAGAATAGTTTCCTGTGGTTGAAAGATGCTGGTGTGGCCTTACCCGTATATAATGTAGAGGAGCCTACTGTACCTTTGATATTGTCGAGCAGCCGAAACTTATTCAAGCTGTTTATGGCAGATATCGGTCTTTTGGCAAGTCTTTATGCGGATGGCATTCAATTGAAGATTTTGGATAACGAACCATCCATCAACTTTGGTTCGATATATGAGAATGCAGTAGCACAAGAACTCTGGGCACATGGTTTCCCGTTGTATTATTATAACAACAAGCGACAGGGAGAGCTAGATTTTGTTATAGAGCAAAATGGAGAGGTGTTGCCGATAGAAGTTAAATCGGGTAAGGATTATGATCGTCACAAAGCACTCACGAATGTGGTGAGTACCACTACCTATCAGATTTCAAAAGCCATTGTGTTGTGTAATGATAATGTGAAGAAAGTTGGAAAAATCACTTATCTCCCTATTTACATGCTGATGTTTATTAAGAGAGAACAGCAACTTCCTACTCAATACACCATAGATCTAAGCGGTCTGGTTTAAGGAAAATCTGCACACGGACTACACGGATTCTAGTTAAAGATTTTGTTCAAGATTCTAGTTTAGATTTCGAGCATCTCCGATGCGATCCATAACAAAACCCTCCTATAGAGCAACGTACTGTTGCGCATTTTCAGTTGAGATTTTTATTTAAAGATTTTATTTCCGTCTAAATTCCGTCTAAGATCCGATGATTGATTTCTGGCCAAAGGCCATATTTCATTAAAGATTTCCTCCAAAGATTTACCTATGGTTTGTTTTGTCGTGACTCAGCATAGTGAAAGCGCGCTCTCACTCTGTCTTCGCTACTCCAAAACATCTTGCGCTCACGCAACCCAAAAAAACATCCGTCTAATATCCGATGATCCGATGATCCGATGAGTCATTCCAGGGAAGAAAAGTGTTAAATCTTGGAAAAACGGACAAAATTTAGTATTTTTGCCATGGAAAAACGGACAAAACAACCCCCGTTTGACATTATTTGATTCATTTGGGAGATTCTTCTGCCGCCATAGGACATACCGTATCCTCTTCTTCCAGTATAGGATAATAGTGAGTTTTGGCACCATGGTCCTGCAACCAGATATGGTTGAGCGTAAAAGCGATGGAGTCAAGAGTCACTTCACGCTTTAGCGGCTTCAGTTCACATTCCCATACCGTTATGCAATGCCATCCCATTTTAGCCAACGTCCGCTGCTCCTCCTTGTCGCGCACCTTGTTCCTGCGAATCTTCTCCACCCAGAAGTCGTGGTTTGTCTTAGGAATCTTACAACACTTAGAATTCTCCGGTTTTAGCATATCCACGTCATGTCCATGCCAGAAGCAGCCATTCACGAAGATGCAGGTGCGGTATTTCCTCAATACCAAGTCAGGATGCCCAGGCAGCCTTTTGTAGTTTAGCCTGTATCTGAATCCCCGTTTCCACAGCCCATGTCGCACGATCATTTCCGGCTTCGTGTCCTTCGAACGAATAGCCGCCATGTTTTTGTGCCGTTGTTCTTTAGTCAAATGGTCAGACATAGGATATGAGTCTCTTATGGTGCAAAATTACTTTCTATATTCCTTCAGTATTTTGTGAAATGTCACACAGGAATCACGGAAATCACAGATTTTTTTATCCACGGAACACACGGACTACACGGATTCTTGTTAAAGATTATTCTCAAGATTCTAGTTAAGATTCTTCTAAAGATTTTGATACACAAGCAAAAACGGGCTGAAAGCCCAATGGTTTCCCTAGCCCAGGGCAACACCCTGAGGAAGAGCGCATTTTGGTATGGGATTTTCGTTAAAGATTCTCGTGGCGTGAGAAAGAATCTGTCCCCGTGTCATTACACCTGTCAAAGTTCCTAATAGAAAAGATTTTTTTTTCCATATAGCTTTACTTTTAATTCTGCTTGCAAATATATAAATAAATAACGAGAGAGGCGAAGATGTTGACTTAAAAGTTATCATTTGTCTTTATTTTCTTTGGCTTGGTCCTTGTGGGATGACACGAACCTATCCCGTGTCATATTAAAAAAAACAGGAAAAAATTGAAATATATCGTTATTTTTCGTATATTTGCATCGTAAAATGTTTTGTGCAAAAAAATAGGTTTTATTTTTTTTTAAGAGGTCGTATGTGAATACCGCCTCTTTTCTTTTTGGTGTGTTCGGTAACCTTTATTTAACGAGGTGAGAAACGCGAATCTGTCTCCCTTTTTCATGTGTTGTATAGAATATATCTGTGAATGATTGCAGAATTAATGTGTTAAATTGCGAAAATCTGATTATAATGTGGAAGATATTTTTTACCTTTGTAGGCAATATGCGAACTTGGTACAAGTTATCTATGCATATATTATTGCAGTAGATGCGAACAAACATGATAGAATCATGCAAAGCAAAAAACCGAATCCCGTTGGGAGTAAGGGCTGCAACTTAAATTTTTGAGGGATAGATTAAGTATCTTAATCCGAAGGGACTTTAACTACAAAGTCGTGGAAAACTATTGTTGAAACGAGTTCTGGAGGAAGTAGGTACGCCTTATAGGCGTACCCTTTCTTCGTATTTCGTTTCAAGCCAATTCCACGACGGCAGTAGTTAGAAGTACGTTAAGAGAGGGTACGTTTTCTTTTACCCTATTGATTACTAAAACCGAAATGAAGAGTCAAAGAGTCGAAAACATTATATTGGAACTGATAGATCAGTACCAGGAGCCAGACCGCTATAATCGTCCTTGGATTATAGGTTTTAGTGGCGGCAAAGATTCAACTGCACTTCTTACTCTTGTGTGGCTGGCCCTACAACGACTGAAGGATAAAAATATTCCTTTAAAACGAAATGTTTATGTAGTGTGCAATGATACAATGGTTGAGAATCCAGTTATCGAGGAGTATGTCACCAAAGTGCTTGATATGATAGCAAGAGCAGCTAAGGATCAGTCGTTGCCAGTTTCAGTTGCTACTACTACACCAGAATTGGAGGATTCTTTTTGGTGTTGCGTCATCGGAAAAGGCTATCCTGTTCCGAATAATTCATTCCGTTTCTGCACAGAGAAAATGAAAATTAAGCCTACCTCAAAGTTCATAACAGATCAAGTGGCTGCAGATGGAGAGGCTATCGTTCTTGTTGGCACAAGACTTTCAGAAAGTCAACAACGTGAGCGCTCAATAAAGCGACATGAAATTAAGGGACATCGTTTGTCCAAACACCCGCTAAATCCCAACACATATACTTATGCACCCATCAAAGAATTGATGCTTGAAGAGGTTTGGGGTATTATTAATTCCATACCATCGCCTTGGGGTTTTGACAATCAGATTCTTTTCAAGATTTATGCAGATGCTTCTGCTGACGATTACGAATGTCCAACAGTCGTTACCGATGACAGCCACAGGTCGTGTGGCCAAAGTCGTTTTGGATGTTGGATATGTACAGTTGTCAAAGAAGACAAATCTATGTCTTCGCTCATTAAAAGCGGTGTAAAGTGGATGAAACCATTGCTTGATTTCAGAGACAGACTTGTAGAAAACCGTAATGTTTCCGAACTACGATGCCCAACTCGTAGAAATGGTCAACGTGCTGTAGATGACACGGGACATAATCTTGGAAACTATACTATGGAATATAGGATACAATTACTTCAGGAATTACTTACAGTTCAGAAGAGTACACAAAGTTATCGTTCAAGCATAGACTTGATAACGAATCAAGAGCTAATTGCCATTCAAGTGCTTTGGTATCGTGATGGAAATTTTACAACAACCGTAAATGATATATACAATAAGGTTTATGGATACAATATTCCAAATACCAATATTGGATTGCAGGAACGTATTTTGTTAGAGAAAGCCTGTACAGAGAATCCTAAACATTATCAGCTGATTCACGAGCTATTGGCGTTACAGAAAAATAAAGTATTATTGATGAGAAAATATGGTTTGCAAACAGACCTCGAATCTCGTCTTGAATCATTTATAAAGGAGGCAGAGTCATGATTATAAAGAATATAACACTTGGCAATTATCGCCTCTATGAAGGAAAGAATATCATCAAGTTTACGCAAGATGAAGAGAAACCCATTTTCTTGATTTCTGGAGAAAATGGATTTGGCAAGACTACGTTCCTTCATTCGCTTATATGGTGTTTGTATGGGAGATTGATTACTGAGGTTGAAGCTGAAGTTAGAAAAGACATAGCCAATAGTGGATATAATGCCTTCCTTAGGAAAAATCTGAACCATAATGTTAGGGCCAAACTCGAAAAGTTAGACTCTGCAGAGAAAGACTTGATAAGACGTAAAGGGTACTCCTCTGAGAACGAGGATCTTAAGAAAATAACCACATATTACGTTGCCATCGAGTTTAAAGATGTTATCATTCCCTCTCTTCCTTGTACTTCACTAAAGGTAATCCGCTCCTACGACATGATAACGGAGAAGGAATCTGTTGACATCTTAATAGACGGCAAGAGAAATGAGTTGACCACGTCAATTGGATCTGAAGTCTTTATCAATGATTTTATCCTAAATAAAGATATTGCTCGTTTTTTCTTCTTTGACTCAGAGCAGATAGTTGCTCTAGCAGAAACAAATACATCTGCTGAAAAGCGGCGTTTATGTTCTGCCTACAATGAGGTGCTTGGTGTGCGTAAGTATGAAGATTTAAAAAAGAATCTAGAGAACGTAAGATTGCGTTTTCGCAAGAAGTCATCGGATATAGAAAGCAGAGAGAAACTATTGACAATGCTATCCAAACAAGAACAGTTGGAAAAGAAGATTGAGGAGAGGAGAAAAAAACTTACAGAACTTGAATCGGAGTTAAAGCAACTTAGAGCCGATGATGAAGCTATCCAACTGCAATTGATGCGTGAAGGCAATAATGCAACTTCTACAGAAATAGTTAGATTAGAGAAGCTGATTCAAACTACAAAACAGAAAGGTGATGATTATAAAGCCAAGTTGAAAAACTTTATCGAGTATGCCCCCTTTGCAATAACTGGAAAATTGCTGAAAGAGACTCGCGAGCAAATTGAATATGATTTTAGGTTGAAAGAAACCAAGAACGACCAACTGGGCAGAAATCTTGTTGTAAATCAAATAGCATCAGACTTGATGCTGATGTTTGAACACTCAGATATTGCATCAGCAGAGAAGTCAGAACTCATAATACAGGTACAAGATGTTCTTGACAGATATAAACATGAAGTCGTGAAAGAAGATGTTTTACTCTCTGTTTCAGAGCAGGAATACGAAGAGTTTATAGCTGTATACAACAACTTGACAACGACATACAAAGCCGAGTTTGAACACCTGGCAGAAGATTATCGAAAGAATAAGTTGGTTTGGGAACGTAATAGCCGTAGACTGTCAAACATACAAAGTAAAGAGAAAGACGAACTGATTAAAGACATCCGATCAAAGAAGAATAAAGTTGAGGCAGATATAGTTGATAAAGATAAAGAAATACGGCAGTTACACGAAAATTTAGGTGTAATAAGTCAAGAGCTAGCAACAACGACAAAGCAGATAAGCGAATTGAGCAAAAAGGTTAGTCTCGATGATAGCGATGCCAAAAAGGATCAGATTGCAGAACAGTTAATAAGTGAGCTTTCTACTTTCCTTGTGTCCTTGAAACAAGAAAAAAAATACTCCCTAGAGCGTCGTATAAAAACTACGCTTAATACGTTGATGCATAAGGAAGACCTCATTGGAAGTGTTGAGGTTATCGTCAACGGCGAAGATATGGATATTGAACTTTATACTGTTACTGGGGATGTAATCAATAAAGACTCTTTGTCGAAAGGCGAACAGCAATTATATGCCACGTCTATCTTAAAAGCTCTGGTTGATGAATCAGGAATCCAGTTCCCGGTATTCATAGACTCACCGTTACAAAAGTTTGATAAGAGTCATGCCACCAGGATTATAACGGAGTTCTATCCTCAAATTTCAAAGCAAGTAGTTCTGTTCCCCTTGCTTTATAAAGAGTTGACGTTTGATGAGTACGAAGTAATGAAGCCTTTAGTAAAAGCAACCTATCTGATTGAAAATAAGGCAGCACGATCTACATTCAAGCAGGTTCCAGTAGATAATTTTATAAACCAAGAATAAAGATGTTTACCCAGATAAAGACAAGTTCCCAAAATAAGGAAATCGTAACGGTTCTGACCCGGAAGTTCGCTTTAGGAGCAGAGAATGTGATTGCACGTATAGCGATAGCATATTCTTTGCAAAGTGGTATCCACTTCTCTCCTTTAGATATTAAGGATTCTGGCGGCAAAGAGTATTCAAAGAACGTGCTGTTTGGCAATTTTTATTCTATGTATGCTGCCATTATGTGCAAGCATTATAATATAAAGATGTCAGACAAAGACCTACCTCGATATTTCAAGATGCATCTTGATGATGGACTGGAGCGTATTATGGCTGATGTGAAAGATAATCCAAATCTCGTGGGTTTTGACTATCTGTTTGATAAAATACAAGTAGGACTAGAATCAATATGCTGAGAGATTGTGATTTTGAACTCACTTATTCCACAGGTTTGCAGCACGAGCCTAAGGAATTCTTTACCGAGGCGTTGATAGAGTGTAAAACCTTCGACCTTGGTTTGGGATTCTTCTCAACTTCAGGCATCAGATGTCTGGCCTACGGCTTTGCACTTTTTATTGCCAATGGCGGTCGGATGCGAGTGGTCATCAATCACATCCTCAGTGAACAGGATAAAATGGCCATAGAAAATGGGCAGACTGGTGTTATAGATGGATTTGAAGACTGCATATTGAATGATGTAGACCAGTTGTGTAATACGTTATCTCGCCAAGATGAGCAATTCTTCAGATGCTTCTCTTATCTCATATCAATTGACAGAATAGAATTCGTGGCAACAGTTTCAACCCAAGGTGGACTTGGACACGACAAATATGGCGTGTTTACTGACGAAAATGGGGATAAGGTTGCCTTTAGCGGTTCTGCAAATTTTTCTCAAACTGCGATGGAATTGAATGGTGAAACCATCACAGCATTCACTTCTTGGAAAAACGCCGACTATGTGAAGGATTTGGAAGATAAGTTTAATGACAACTGGGCCAAAGACAACTCACATCTTATACATATACCTATTAGCAAGGTTACCTCATACATCAAAGATAGATTTGGTGGTGTAAAATTGAAAAAACTGCTAGATAATGAAATCGATTTGCGGGATGTAAGCGAAATTGATTCTATAGATCCAATTATCTCTAAACCTCTCCCTAGACGTCTCGTTGAGAAGATAGAGTTTAAGGAACATGAACCTCGTTTCCCATTTCCGGCTGAACGTTCAATTCAGACAGATGCCTATAAAGCATGGCTGGATAATAAAAGGAATGGCATTTTTGCTATGGCAACTGGATCAGGCAAAACAGTAACTGCCCTTAACTGTGTATTGAAACAGTATCGTGAGAATGGCTTCTATAAAGTGATAATTGTTGTTCCTACAAGAGCTTTAGCGTTGCAATGGGAATGTGAAGTTAAACACTTCAATTTTCAAAACATCATCTCTACACATACAGAAAAAGACTGGAAGATTCTTCTGTCGCGATACACCACAAAGAGCCTGTTAAATCAAAGAAAAAACATCGTCATTATTACTACCTATGCAACCTTCGTTCGTAAGTATATACAAGAATTTATAAAGACAACAAGAGGGATTGATAGCTTTATATTTATAGCAGACGAAGCCCATAACCTGGGGGCAACAGGTCCTATCAAAAAACTTCCGAACAACATCAAATATAGAATAGGGTTATCTGCAACGCCAGAACGTATCTATGATGAAGGTGGCTCGAAGAAGCTCTATGAGTTCTTCAATTCTGAACCACCTAAATATACTTATCGATTCACGATGAAGGATGCAATATGGAAATCTGACCCGCCTATTTTGTGTCATTATGTGTATTATCCGCTATTCGTCAACCTTACGCAAGATGAAATGGAGCACTATAACACCATAACAGACAAGCTAAGAAAATTTATTGACACAAAAACTGGTAAATACAAGAAAGAAGCTGAAATGCTTTTGATGGCAAGAAAGCGTATCATCCACAAAGCAGCCAACAAGAAACAGAAGGTTGCAGAGTTGCTAGATCAGCAAAAGAAGAAAGGCACACTCAACTATACTTTTGTATTTGTTCCAGAGGGCTATGAACCTGATTATGCTGAAATCGATGACTATGAGATTGATAACGAAGACATTCATATCATCGACGAATATTCCAAAATGTTTCGCGAACGTAGGTATTCGTATCATCAGTATATTAGTGGTCTTGATGATGCACCATCAATCCTTGAATCATTTGAACGTGGTGACATACAGGTTCTGCTATCTATGAAATGTTTGGACGAGGGCGTTGATATACCAAGAGCACAGAATGCTATATTCATTTCAAGTACAGGAAATCCACGACAGTTTATACAACGCCGTGGGCGTGTGCTCAGAACCTGCAAAGGAAAGAACATGGCTCACATTTGGGATTTGATAGTGATGCCGCCAAATATTACAGAGTCAGTATCGTCAATAGAACGCAGTCTCTTTACTGCTGAAGTCAAGCGAATTTTGAATTTTGCAGCTCTTGCAGACAACAAGATTGACATACTCTATGGTGAACTTCATAATATTTGTATGACCCTAAACATTGATATGTTCCAACTTCTTGAAGACGAAGAAAAACAATATAAATAATAATGATATGGCTATTCAAGATGAAATTTACAAACAGATTGAGCAAGAAATAAACTCGCTCATTGTCGCCGACAAGTTCAATCTTGTAGGTAAAGAAAAAGAAGCAAAAAAAGTGGCGGAAATGCTTGCAGGATTGAGTGTAGATCCTAGGGATGCCGACAATTTAGTAAACCAATATATTGCACAAATAAAAATAATATGCAAATAAAAATATGCTAATAAATAATATTAAAATACATAATTTTCAGTCCTATTACGAAACAGTATCAATGGATTTTAGCAATGGATTGAATTTAATAATCGGTAAAGGCGGTAAAGGAAAGTCAAAACTCTTCAATGCCTTCTACTGGGTTTTGTTTGGTGATATCTACATCACAGATTTAGGTTGGTGCTCTGCTGATGGTCTTCCTTATAGCGCCAAGATGACAATGAAAAAGCATGAGATCATAAATAAAAAAGCCCTATTTGACTGTAATAAAGGAGATAGCGTTATTTGTCAAGTATCTTTGGAAATTATGGATGATAACCAAAATCTTTATACCATTGAACGAACAGTAAAAGCCAAAAGAACTGAAGAAGAAAACTGGCAGAGTGCTTATGCTTGGGATATTTCAGCTAGTATGCTAAAAGTTATTTTTGATAGCGATACTGGTTCACGTACATTAAACGATGATATGGCAGAGGACAAAATAAGGGAGTTGTTTCCGACAGGAATTCGTGGTTATATATGGTTTCAAGGTGAAACTCTTGATAATCTTATTAATTTTAGAAAGCCTGAAAATTTAAAAGATGCGGTTAAACATATTTCGTATTATCCATATTATGAAAAACTAACTGCCATAATAGCTTCTGCTTGTAAAACCATAGACCAGAGGGAGCGTAAGCATAAAAAAGATC
>NZ_NPJB01000099.1:0-4183 GCF_002251345.1 Prevotella sp. P4-119
AAGGAGTCGGCTATAAGGACTTTGACAACATGATTTTGACACCCTGCACTAAAGGGTGACAAGATATACCAGCCGTGCCAAGGCTACTATCTTTGTGGTGGTGACACCCCGTGATTGCAAATTAACCAATGGCACTGCTGGAGATGGAACCCAGTCTGAGTAAAACTCGAAGAGGAAAGTATCTGATTATCACAGGTCGGAAGAGGAACTGTGACGGATAACTATGCACCACAATTATGCGTTCTTGTGGGTTTTGTTGCTTGTGCAGGGAAATGAAATTAGGTTTTATAGAGGAAAGATACAATTTTTTTACTCAACAATCCCCTTTTACGTGAAGTCTTAGACTTTTTTAGCGATTCTACTGATAGCCACACATGCAGGGTTCGTTATAGATGATCCATCGTACAATGAATTTGTGGCACATGCCCGTTCTATAGGGAGATTCGAGCCCTGTCTAAATGATTGACACTTTTTCGGCATCAGTTTCCTATATTTACCTTATCTTTGCAGCGCAAAAACGTGAGGTTAAATTAATTAAGAAAGGATGCTTATGAACATTGAAAAAGACATTCACCCCAGTATTATCGCCGCCATGAACGGCCAGCAGTACGAAACAGAGACAACCGAAGTAACCACCGATGACGGCGATACGTTAGAGGTGGAACGCTTCACCTTTGGTGACAAGGAACCGACACTGGTAGACGCCATTAAGGTCATCATCGACCTGTCGGAGAACACGGAGCTGTGTGGCGACTTCTTCATCGAGGCTGAAGAGGCGCTGAACTATGTGGCCCAACGACTTGACATTAACAACAATCAAGCGCTAATGCTGGCTTTGGTCATCAACAACTTTGCCGACCAGCGCATCGACATGAACGACTTCGGACGCCACTTGCGCTGTACGCCCATCGCATTGCTGCCCTATCTCAAGGAGATGGATGTGCTAGAGGAGCGCGGCTTCGTAGTGTGCAATCACAGTGGCGACCGTCCTACCTATCGTATACCTTATTATATTTTGGAGGCGCTGAACGACAACAAGGTGCCTGAACAGCGTCAGTTGTCAGGTCTGAGCTGTGAGGAGCTCATCAACGAGCTGGACAAGATCTTCGACCAACGCAGTGACCACGAGCTGACCTACGAGGGACTGCGTCTGCGTGTGAAGTCGTTGCTCAACAGCAATCAGGAATTGCGGTTCGTGGAACAGGTAATGAGCTACGAGATCAGCGACGATGAAATCATAGCCCTCTTATTTATGTGCAGCCAGTGTGTGCTCTTCAGCGACAACCATATCCTGATGCACCAGCTGAGTCAGTTCTACGAGCGTCGCCGTGAGTGGAGCATGCTTCATCAGCAGTTGAAGAACGAGAAGAGTAAGCTGCAGCTGTTAGGACTTATCGAACACGCTCACGATGGAGGCTTTAACGACAGCAATGCCTTCTGTCTGACCATGAAGGCCAAGCGTGCGCTGTTTACAGAACTAGATGTCAAGTTGGATGACGAGGACCGTCCTCAGCGCGGTATGATGCGTCACAGCGACATCACTGCCCACCAACTGTTCTACGACGAGGCAACCAGCCGTCAAGTTAACGAGCTGACAGGTTTGCTCAGCGAAGACAACTATCAGAAGATTCGCCAGCGCTTGCAGGACAAGGGCTTCCGTTGTGGGTTCACCTGTCTGTTCTATGGCTCGCCTGGCACGGGTAAGACAGAGACCGTTCTTCAACTGGCTCGTCAGACTGGTCGTGACATCATGCAGGTGAACGTGTCGGAGATAAAGAGCAAGTGGGTCGGCGACTCTGAGAAGAATATCAAGGCCCTGTTCGACGACTATCGCAAGAAGGTGAAGGACTGCAAGCGCACGCCCATCCTGCTGTTCAACGAAGCCGATGCCATCATCAATCGTCGTCAGAAGATGGCAGAGCGGGGTGTTGACAAGATGGAGAACAGTATCCAGAACATCATCCTGCAGGAGATGGAAATGCTCGATGGCATCCTCATAGCCACCACTAATCTGGAGCAGAATATGGATAAAGCCTTCGAGCGCCGTTTCCTGTATAAAATCAAGTTCAACAAGCCCACTGTCGAGGCCCGTCAGCACATCTGGCAGAGTATGATTCCATCGCTTTCAGCTGATGCTGCCAGCCAACTGGCCTCACGTTATGACTTCAGTGGAGGTCAAATAGAAAATATCGCCCGTCACCATGCCATAGACAGCATCCTTCATGGTGATGAAGCAGACGACTTACAATCCCTTATCACCCATTGTGACCAGGAGCGGTTGGAGAAGAAAGTGCGCAGGATAGGTTTCTAAACAAAATTGCACAACGGTTCCGTTGTGCAATTTTGTTTATTGTGCCCCTCATACGGTATAGCTCCGTATGCCCCATGCTTTATTAGTGATTTGACGGGTTGTAATTATGATATCTTGGAAAATCTGCTAGGTCGAAATCAAATTTATTGCCGATTGCATAAGTCTGATACCAGTTTCCTTCTTCGTCTTGTTCATACACTCTTTGCATGGCTTCAACACGATAATCATCACCCTCGTAGTCATGCTCCAACAAATAATATAAAGTGTCCCATGCAGCTTCTTCAATTTTATCTGCTAACTCCTTATCTTCTTTTTTCAGCTGTTCAAAATAAGTAGGACCAAAATCATCATCATCCATTCCAGATTCTTCGAGTGCCTTTTTGTACTTCCGCTCAATCTGTTCAATAACATCATCGGGCAGATCTATTCCAAAATCGAGGTCGGTGCACTGCTGATTAATGTCGATACCAATAAGAATTGTTGCCATAATACCAATGTTTTTAAGTTAAACGTTTCTGTTATCGGCTGCAAAAGTACAAACTATTATTTTATAGGCAAAGGATTTGTTGTCAATATAATGGACAACATCACCCTCTGTGACCCAGAGCGGTTGGAAAAGAAGGCACATAGGATTGGATTCTAGAATATCTTCCAATCCTTGCCCGTGATGATAGAGATGGGCTTCACCAATCGGCAAAGCACCAGCCCTATCACCACGAGCAGCACTCTCACCCAAAAGCTGATATTCGGGCACACAAAGCCAATGTAAACCAAGTATAATGGGCTACATATCAGGGCTATTGACAACAGGAGCGAGAGGGCTGCGAGGAGGAGTTTCATATTTTTCGTCTTTCAATTGATTTAATTTTTCCTGCTTTTCTATCCTTTTGTCAATAACAATAGTAACATTTTTGGGGGTACCTTCTTTCTCTTTTATTATATTAAAAGTATAATCTTGTAAGATAATATCCTCTTTCACTTTCACTTTAGGGAAACCATCCATATCCAGATTTTCCCAGATTATATCTTTCAATTTTTCGCGGTAAAGCAATGAACATATTGCCATGTAAGTATTTTGCATTTTGGAAGCTAATGTATTAGCAGGAGCATCTTCCTTATCCATCAAGCTATTTGCCCAAGCCGGAATCAACACAATATTCCATAGACTCGTGAAAAAACGAGGATCGTAAGCCCTACCCCAAACATGAGATATTATTGTGTTTTGAAAGAGTGATTCTTTTCCTTGAGAGATTGTGATTCCTGTTTTATTAGTGATTAGACTACGAACCGAATCGTTTCCATCTTTATCGATATCTACTCGATACTGTTTTCCTTCGATGGTATATATTGCCTTATCGCATTTCGTTACACTACTGTTATTTTCTATAATTTTTTCATCAGTGGTATAGCGAGCTTCAAGATAGTTGAGATCTTTAGTTAACTTATCTTTTATACTATTCAGACAATCTATTTCAGGCTTTGTTAGTTTTTTACCCAATTTTGTTTCTATTCTTCGTTTATTCAAATAGTTGATGAATTTATTAACATTTAAAGCAATGTTTTTGTCTTCGGAGAGAATCTGTAAAAAAATCTTCTTGATTTCTTCGTTTCCAATTTTGTTTGCTTCATTATTTAAACTTTTAACCCAATTACCTTCATCCTTTATTAATTCTTCTCCCTTATTTTTTGAATGATAAAAACTACCGGAAAGTTCATTCATTGCTTTAACAACAAGTTCAGGTTCAAAAAAATATGATCCTTCAACTGCCATCTTAATAAATTCCTTTTCATCGCTAAAGTGAGAGATTAGCACCTCCATACCATCCAACTTATGTAGGTAATCTCTTTTAATGTGTTGTCTTTTAAAAATCG
>NZ_NPJB01000100.1:0-784 GCF_002251345.1 Prevotella sp. P4-119
TCGCAAGCCATATCACAGAAAGAACCATTTTCTTCATTCCTAATTTATTTTTTTAGTTATTTACAAAATTCTGCTGCAAAATTAATGAAAAAAAGGGAAACAGAAAAGACAAAACGGAAAAACACCGTTCAAAATGGAAAAAAGTGACTTTTCAGCCGTGAAAAGTCACTTTTATCATTCTTAATTCTTAATTTACTTTAAATGTCATTATTTCGAGTTGTCTATAAAATATTGCCTTGCGGGTCATAGGGACAGGTACCACTGATTCGCGACAAATAACGAACCTACGTACTGTCCCTATGACCCTGGTAAGATATATTTCGTCAAGTTCACGTTAATACACTAGAAAACTTACTGGATGACCGTCCTTAACAGGATAGCTACGAAAAAGCCAATAGTCACCATATGGAGTTAAATTATTAATCGGTGAACCCCAAACCAATTCATCATTCTTGAAGTGATAAGGTTTGAAATAGGTACATGCGCTTTTGTGGTTCGGTCGAAGCCCCCCTCCCATGAATATTTCAGTTTGATGTTCCTTAAACCTTTTTATTACTTCTGCTTTAAACTTTGGGTCATTCTCCATTGCTAAATTAAAACAACAATAACAATGACAAGAATAATAATTATAATTAACATTTGTTACTTCATATAAGTGTACTCTTAAGGGGTAAGTATAGTAAATAGTCAATTTTTCCTTATCATCATGCCATGTAAAAATCTCTTCTTTTGGCACTTTTCGATAAAACCAATTGCCATTTTCTATATCAGTTAAAGTCTGAAC
>NZ_NPJB01000101.1:0-1005 GCF_002251345.1 Prevotella sp. P4-119
ATACGTGACTTCCCGATCCGCGACAAAGGTGTTGATCTAATCGTCAGAAGACGCAAATGGTACGACAAGCAGAATAACCGATACTTCTCCGACTCTTATGAGCTGAAGGCTGAAGGAACCCGCTACTCCAAGGAGTTTGCGGCTTTTTTAAAAGGAGTGTATGGAGACGATTCCTACGACCTCCCGTTCGCTTGACCACTATTATCACATAAACGGAGATACGTTTGAAAAGCAATATAAGGAAGTGCTCAGCGGCTATCGCGAATGGTCCGAACTCTCGCATGCAGAAGACTGGCTTGTCTTTCCCGAAAACATAGGTGAAAGCATCTGCATTGACGAAACGGCTCCAAGCAACGGTGAACTGTACACGATAGTAAGCAACAGATCTTCACATGGGGGTAAAGGTACCATCATTGCTATTGTAAAAGGTGTGGCGGCAGATGTTGTCACGGAAGCACTTATGCGCATTGATGAGGACAAGAGACTGATGGTTAAGGAGATAACAATGGACATGTCGAATTCCATGCGACTTATAGCCAGACGCTGTTTCCCGAATGCAATGCGTACCATAGACCGCTTTCATATACAGAAACTTGCATGTGATGCCTTGCAGGAGATGCGCATCGCGCATAGATGGGATGCCATTCAAGCAGACACGGACGCCAGGGAAGAGGCCAAATGTTTGGGTGAAGCATACACTCCAATTGTGCTTGCAAACGGTGACACCCACAAGCAGTTGTTGGCTCGCAGCAGATATCTGCTTTTCAAATCTGCCGACAAATGGACAGAAAGTCAGAGACAAAGAGCTGAGGTGCTCTTTGAAACGTATCCTGACCTTAAAGAAGCCTATTCGCTTACGCATTCATTAAGAATGATATTTTCCAAGAATACCGTCAAAGATGCTGCAAGACTCTCGCTTGCACGCTGGTATAACAAAGTGGACGACTCTGGCTTTAAGAGTTTCAATGTTATTGCCGCCACGCTTTACGAGCATTATGATGAAGT
>NZ_NPJB01000102.1:0-12556 GCF_002251345.1 Prevotella sp. P4-119
AAGATTTACCTATGGTTTGTTTTGTCGTGACTCAGCATAGTGAAAGCGAACGTTTTCGTTAAGCCAGATGAGCAGAATAAAGCTCGCTTTAATTCTGCCATGGCGAGAAAAGGTGCCATGAAATGGAGCTCTCACTCTGTCTTCGCTACTCCAAAACATCTAGCCTTCAGGCTACCCCAAAAAATACCGTTTCCCAAAACTGTTATCTGTTATCTGTTATTTGTAACGCAAAAAATTCATTTTGGGAAACTGTCAACTGTCAAACTGTAACGCTTGGTGTGAATTGGCATGGTCTAAGAAAACAGAAACCTGTCCTCGTGTTTTAAGAATCCGAAACCTATTTTTGCTTTTCAAAAACTGTAATACTGTAAGCTGTAAGAATTATAAGTCATGATGTCAATGACCTGTCCCTGTGACATCGTCATTCATAAAACCCTTTTCACTCCCGGCAACAGGCGCAATAACCATGTGAAGGCGAATGACAATACAGTTGAGACAACACCGACGAACATAAACTTGCCAAAGGCTCCCATCCATACACCATCAAACATATTCTGAATACAAATCATCAACGGCAAATGGACAATGTATGCCCCATAGCTCTGGGCCGAAAGCCACGAGAGTGCTTTATTGCCCATATTGACTTTCTCGCGGAACAGCCATAACAAGCCAAAACTGATGAAAACGCACATCAGCGACTCATAGATTCCAAACCATTGCCAAACGAAATCATTCCACTCACCGTCTTGTCGGACATAGTTTCCTATAGCCAATGCTCCACCTATCAACAATGCCACAACACCCGTCGTCTTGGTCATCTTGTCGAGCCAGTCAAATCGATAGGCAAGTATGCCCAATACAAACATCATGACATACTGAAGATAGTGGGCAGGTTCAAATGTCCATATACTAAGACTAATCCAATGATCTTGTGGACTCTCCTGACGAATGAAATAACTACCGATGCCCATAACCAATGCTGCTATAAACAGTCCTATTAGCGTCGGTCGTGAGTCGCAGTCTTTAGATATTGCCGGGCATCTTTTCCTGACTACGGCATAGAAGAAGCTGAATATCAAAAGACTTTCCACAAACCACATGTGGGCTATCTCGACTTTTCCTGTAGCGGATGTCAAAAGACCACCCATCAACAACAATGGAACTCCGAGACGAAGTATTTTCTTCCTGACAAAGGTGCCAAATCCCTGCCTGTCATAACTGCCAGTTATAAAATACCCTGATATGAAGAAATACAACCCCATGAAGAACGCAGCATTAGTAGAGAAGAAATGCCATATCCAAGGCATCACCTCCGCAGGATTTGAAGGAGTATATCCCCACTCGCCACCGTCACCATACGCTTGTCCCGCATGATGGAATATAACCAAGAAGGTCAATGCCACCTTCAGATTATCAAGATAATTCAGTCGTACCATAATACTAGGTAAGTATGCTTGTGTAATCGTGTATCAGTTATTCAACAAACGAAGATATCACTACTGCAGTACCGCTTGCCGTCACCATCAGCATCGAACCGTTGGCCCCGAGAGCCTCATAGTCGAGATCGACACCTACGACGGCATTGGCTCCCATCATCTGTGCACGCTCCTGCATCTCGCGCAATGCTATGTCCTTGGCCTCGCGCAATACGCTCTCGTATGAGCCACTGCGTCCGCCTACGATATCGCGGATGCCGGCAAAGAAGTCCTTCACGAAGTTGGCGCCAATGATGGTTTCACCAGTCACCAAACCCTTATACTCTCTAATTGGATGCCCCTCAATAGTGGGCGTTGTTGTTACTATCATAATCATCTCGTTTTAAAATGTGAAACAAATATTTTTTTATTCATTAGACGATAAACGTCAACGATTTACTACAAAATAATGATGTCAATGACCTGTCCCTGTGACATCTTTACATGCGCTTGATTGCCGCTTCGCCTGCACTTTTGCCCTTATACTTGCTCTTGGTGGCATTGAAGGCATAGCGCACCGACAGTGCCACACGATGGAAACTGTAGTTGCCGCGTCCCTCTCCAAATACGTCGCCTTGCTTCAGCGTATAGTTGCCGAGGTCGATAACCGCATCCTGCTTTGCCGTGTTGAATATGTCGCAGAATGAGAGGCGTACCACGAGCGACTTGTCCTTTAGGAATGATTTCTGCACTGCGGCAGTCAAGTTCCAATATGCCTGCAGCAGGCGCACGTTGCGGTAGTGGGCTTTGCTATAGAACTGCGAGTTGAGTTCCAACTGCCAGTCGTGTTTCAGTCTGAAGGCATTGTCACTGTTGAATATCAGCATCGGTTTGTCGTAAGTGACATGGCGCTTGCCTGTTGCCTCGCGCGGGTCGTCGAGATTAAACGAGAGCCACTGCTTCTGCACTCCCACTGTATTGCTCGTGGTCCACACTCCCACTGTGGGAGATAAGTTCACGAAGGCACAGAACACGTCGATAGGACGGTCGAAGTTCACCATGCCAATCATAACCACTCCATTGTCGTCGTAGGGCGATGTCCAGTCGTATATGGCATCCTTGATATGCAGGTAGTTGACATTGAAGGCTATCCATTTCCATCGTCCCGAGAGGTCGAGGGTGTGGCGTATCTCGTTTTCCAACAGAGGATTACCCGTCTGCAGTGTGTATTTGCTGCCATAGTCGATTTCGCTTCTCAACTGATAGTATGACGGGCGTGTGGTCTTTACGCCATAGCTTAGTTGCATCTCCACGGTTCCGAGGCGAGTGCCGAAAGATAACGAGGGGAAGAAATCGTCATGATTTCTCTTCACCGAGCGCGATGGGTCGGTCTTATCATCGAAGTCGAATGCCACATGCTCATATCTCATTCCGAGAGTCAACATTCCTGCCTTGGGTATCATGATGCCATATTCGAAGAAAGCGGCATAGTTCTGCTCGTTCACATTCGACATCCTATCGAAGATATTATCCACACCGCTGATGCGATAGTCATTGTCGCGACACACGGTGGTCATTTCACCACCCAACTGCAGTTTGCCTGTCCAAAGAGGATGTTCGGCAATAAGTCGCGCGGCAAAGAGGTGGCTCTTGTTCTCGGTCATCGACTCCACGGTGCGCATACCCGACATTGCCTGCTCGTTGACATGATTGTCATTCTTGTCACATTGCGAGTAGTAATCCACATTGGCGTCAATACCCCATTTGCCTATCTTTCCATTGTAATATGCATTGACGAGCATTGTATTCGGATTCTTGTATTTGATGTCGCTCTCCGACTTTAGGTAATCCTCCTTCACACCATTGCGCAGCACGTCTTCCTCCATCGCAAACCAGTAGCGGTTTTTCAACCATATACCTCTCTCCAACTTCACTCCAATGAAGTTGTCATCGTCAAATTGCCAGTTGACTCCGGCGTTGAAGAACATACGCGAAAATTTCTGGTCGGATTGGGTATAACCGGTTTGGGTATGGGAAACAATTGAGTTTGTATTCTGCTTGAGGTATGTGTTCTGCTCGAGCAGAGACCTATAACCATCGAGATAGTCGTTTTGGAATGTCACACCGCCGAAGAAGTCAAGTCCCTCATGACGATAGTTGAGATTGAGGGTGGACGTCAGGTTGTTGTTGCCCGATTTCAATGCCTGTTCATCGCTCACGTCAAATCGTCCACTGAGCCCCTCGCCCTGCTGACGACGCGTCTTTATCTTCACCACGGCGTTCACCGAGGCATCGTATGCAGCTCCCGGACTATTTACTACCTCCACCTCACGTATATCCTGACTTCTCAATCTTTTCAGTTCCTCAAGGTCCTGCACCTTTCGTCCATTAATATAATAAATAGGTGAACCCTTTCCTATCACCTGCAACTGACCACCCATACGCATCATACCAGGCACACGCGAGAGCATGTCCTCAACCGAACCCGCCGACTCCAATGGCGAACCCACAATGCGAGTGACCATCGCACCGTTTCTCATCTTTGTTCGCGGAGCAGTGGATTTCACCACAAACTCCTGTAGGTTGAGCAAGTAGTCAACCGAATCTTTCTTCTCCGTCTGGGCCATGGCTGTTGCCACTCCCAACATTGCGGCGAGTGCCGCCAAACATAATTTCAATGTCGTCATATCTTTGTTCATTAAAAATTTTCCGTTGCAAAGTTACGTTGGATATTTGGATTCTGCAATGGCGTGGGATATAAGGCAGAGGAAATGGGATATTACGTCTTCCATTCGTCACATATCCCTACCATTTGTCCCAAATATGTGGAAATATGGGATAAATGGTGTATCTTTGCAATCGTTTTTGAAATTATGACGATGATGAAAAGACGATTAAAAGAACCAATAAACATCCGCATCATTCACGAAAGCGTGTATGCCGGCATATTCGTATTCCTTTTGTTATGGCTCACCATGCCATTCAATGTCGAGACTATCCACGAAGGTCGCCCTCTGTTCTTCCTCGCACAGAGTGTCATCACCATTGCGGTCAGTATGATAACCTGTATATTCACTGCCCACATTCTCCACATGCCCATGGACCCCAAGTTGCCGCTCAACACTGTCCATCGCAACTCTATCGTCAACTATCTTATCAATATCCCCATCCTCGCCCTCGCACTCACTCTCTTCGGGGGATTCTTCTTCTACAATAATCCCATCGAACCCTGGTGGTACGACGAACAATTTCACCTTGATTATTTCTTTGACTACATATACTACGTCTCAGCCACATGCATATTCTTGTATATCGGCACCTACGTGCGCAACCGCAACTGGCATCTGCGCCATCAGCTCGAAGAGGTGCGCACCATCAATGCCCTGCTTGAGGAACGGCAGAAAGCCATTGCCGAACAGACAGAAAAGGAGGATGAAACAAGCGACAATACTCCCTGCGAGGAAGTGCGCCAGTGCCACCTCGTGGGAGCCACGGGCAACAGCACACTCATTCTTCCTCCCTCTAATATAATATATGTAGAGTCGATGTCCAACTATGCCAATATATGTTATATGGAATCAGACGAGGTGCGCCACAAGATGATGCGAATCACGCTCAAGCAGATTATGGAGAGTATTGGCAGCGAACCGTTTATGGTGCAGTGTCATCGCGCCTTCATCGTCAATCTCAACTTCGTCGTGTCGATGTCTAATCGCAACTCTGCCTATCAGCTGCAGATATTCGGTACAGACAAACCCATCCCCGTATCGCGCAACAACACCTCTGTGGTAAAGGAAAAGTTATTATTGAACACAGAGACTCAGAGGCACAGAGAATAATAATAAGTTACTCGACTTTCTGAAGTGATAATCTGTGATAATTAAAATATCTTTGATATTTAAAAATCTGTGATAATCTGTGGACAAAAAAGACTCAGAGCATAGTCAGGTTTTTCAGACCACAGATTAGCACAGATTGGCACAGATTAAGAGCCAAAGGCTCTGATTAGGTTGATTATTGATTGATGATGATTGATTATAATCTGTGACACAACTTTCGGAAGTTATTTTAAACCCCTTATACATTGTGTCACTTCAGAAAGTTGAGTAAGTTATCAAAAGATACATAGATAGTATTAAAGGACTTGTCGCCAGAACTGTCCGACACTGACTTTTGACATGACTTGAATCAGGAGTAACGACACCTCATCGAATGGTTCACTTCATGCACCTTTTCTCGCCATGGCAATGACTGAGCAAGCTCATCATTGCTCATCTGGCTTAACGAAAACGTTCGTTTTCCAAAAGATTTTTTTCAAGGCTCTTTATCATCATCGGATCTTAACGGAACTTAAACAGATTTCTTGCGAAGCAACATCTTAAAAAAGATTTCCTCCAAAGATTTACCTATGGTTTGTTTTGTCGTGACTCAGCATAGTGAAAGCGAACGTTTTCGTTAAGCCAGATGAGCAGAATAAAGCTCGCTTTAATTCTGCCATGGCGAGAAAAGGTGCCATGAAATGGAGCTCTCACTCTGTCTTCGCTACTCCAAAACATCTAGCCTTCAGGCTACCCCAAAAAATACCGTTTCCCAAAACTGTTATCTGTTATCTGTTATTTGTAACGCAAAAAATTCATTTTGGGAAACTGTCAACTGTCAAACTGTAACGTCTGGTGTGAATTGGCATGGTCCAAGAAACAGGAACCTGTCCTCGTGTTTTAAGAATCCGAAACCTATTTTTCCTTTTCAATAACTGTAATACTGTAAGCTGTAAGAATTATAAGTCATGATGTCAATGACCTGTCCCTGTGACATCAAAATGCGAGACCTTGCAACCAAACATGATTTCATCGCGTCAAATAAGCGAATATAAAACTTATCAATCATGAAAAGAGTAACAACATGTATCATTATCTTATTGGCAACAATATGCCAACTGAGTGCACAGAATCTTATTGGAAGAGTAACTGACGAGGAAGGACAACCGATGGAGTTTGCCACAGTTTCACTCCGTTCCCTTCCCGACTCTTCCATCGTGGCAGGATGCATAACTGACGCGAAGGGACAGTTCTGCATCGAAAGAAAGAATGCGGGCGACTTCATACAGATTTCCTCCATAGGATATAGAACGAAGAACCTGCCAGTTTCTGCATTCACTACATCACAGACAATCAAGATGCAGATTGAAGCTAGCTTGCTGAATGAAATCGTTGTCAGCAAGACTCGTCCGAAGACAAAGCTCCTAGGCGATGCTGTGGTAACTACCATCGAGGGGTCGATACTTGAACATGCGGGCAATTCGCTTGAGGTGCTTGCCAAAGTGCCTGGAATGATTACCAAGAACGGTAGTCTGGAAGTGATTGGACGTGGCACACCTGTATATTATATAAATGGAAGAAAGGTGAACGACGACTCTGAGCTCCGCAACCTTATGTCGGAAGACATCAAGTCGATAGACGTGGTAAGCAATCCCGGTGCCGAATATGGCGGCGAGGTGAGATGTGTAGTGCGCATCCGCACTGTAAAGCGACAGGGAGATGGTTTCAGTTATGCGCTTACGAGTCAGGCTCAGCAACACATATACGACAATCATGATTTCGACCCGTCATGGTCGGTTCTCGACCTCAACTATCGTACAGGCGGTTGGGATATCATTGGGAAACTTGTCTATTACAATCAGCACAGCTATCAGATAAGTGACAAAATGAGTGGTAACACATTCGTCAAGATGCCTGATGGCAGCGTGAAGCATAACCTGATGGAAGGTCCTTTCGCTTTCAATGGTCACAATAGCGGAATAAGCGGCGATCTCGGATTGAACTGGCAGATTAATGAGAACCATTCTCTTGGAATGAAGATGAACTATGGCGGAATGCTGTTTGGTAATCAAGATAACGTCTTTGAGGACAATGTATATGCAAACGACGAGCTGATTGACATTGTTCATTCCACATCCCATACCACCACACCTTCTTCTCACACCTTTACAGGCAATATCTACTACGATGGGAATATCAATAAACTGCATGTGAATTTCAATGCGGACTTCAGCAACTCGGGCTACAAAAAGGAAACTAACGTGAACGAAAACAGTCAGAACGACCCTGCATTCATTGAGAACTTATCCGATGGAGTAGCACGAATGGGCGCAGGAAAACTTGTACTATCCTACCCCATCTGGAAAGGATTGTTTAAGATTGGAACAGAGGAGACATACGTCACCGCAAAGCAGGAATACAATTCTACCAAGACGGAGATTCCTTCGTCGAAAGCTAAGATTACCGAGAACAACATCTCTGGCTTTGCTGAATATGCCTTACCTTTCAAGTATGTGCAGGTAGTGGCTGGCATAAGATATGAGCATGTTGATTTCGAATACACCAACGAATGTAGCCCGAAGGATAATATCAGCAGGACACATAACAACTGGTTTCCTTCATTCAACGCATCAACCAAGATTGGTCCTGTAAGTGTAAATCTTGGATATACCACAAAAATCAAGCGACCACGATATGACCAGCTAAGTACAGAGCTTCAGTACAACAACCGGTTCATGTATCAGACGGGCGACCCTACGCTTCTTAACGAGATACAGAACACACTCTCGCTTAATGCCAACTGGCGATGGCTCACTCTTACCGGAGCATACGAAGTGGTTGACAATGCCATCTACCAGCTCGGCTATCCATACGACGATGACTGCACTGCTATGGTAAAGTATTCCAACGCAAAGGAGACTGTCCGCAAACTCAACATCTATCTCAATGCATCACCAACCTTTGGCATATGGAATCCACGCTACACCGCAGGTATGGAGAAACAGTACTTCAATACAACCGTTATCGACCCGCGTGAATCAACAGGTACGCGTGTAGTCAAGCGTAACGACCCGATGTTCTTTGTTCAGGCAAACAACTCATTCAAGTTGAAGCAGGGATGGCTGATTGATCTTGACTATCAATACACATCGCCCTTTGACTACGTGATGTACAAGTTTACCAAACCGAAACATAGTCTTAATCTTGCAGTCAGCAAGTCGTTTCTCAAGCACGATGCACTCAACGTCCGTCTTGCATGGAATGACATCCTAAACAAGACAAAGGAACACGTATGCACCGACTATGGCAACTTCATCCACAGCCAGAACAATGATTACAATTCTCCATGCGTCCAGCTTCGCCTCTCTTATCGTTTCAATACGGCAAACAGCAAGTATAAGGGAACTGGTGCTGGAGCAGATGCAAAGAGCAGGTTATAGAAAACTGCCAAACTGTAACGTCTGGTGTGAATTGGCATGGTCTAAGAAACAGAAACCTGTCCTCGTGTTTTAAGAATCCGAAACCTATTTTTCCTTTTCAATAACTGTAATACTGTAAGCTGTAAGAATTATAAGTCATGATGTCAATGACCTGTCACTGTGACATCTACCAGTGTATTATTCTTGATGTCGTTGACCTGTCCCTGTGACATTTCATTTTAATAACATTGTTTTTTACTTTTATGTGATTTTACATTTACGTCTATGTTGCATATTCAAAATTATAAATAAACATTGAGCCTTGCAAGCCTACCGCATAGTTAAGCGTTTTACCTCCTGATTTCCATATATGTTAACCTTGATGACATTCGTCATCGAGCCTATCCTTGGTATCGTCTTGATGACATTCGTCATCGAGCCTATAGACATAGCAAAGCCTTCCAAAGATGCCCGAAAGCACCTCTGGAAGGCTTTGTATCTATCTATAATTATGCGAGTTACGCTGCGCGCAATACACCCCCTAAAACGGTGGGTATCAGCACGTTAGAACTCTTTTTAAGACTAAGAGATATGTTATATGAATGGCTGAGTGTCATTTTACGCTTATTTGTTCTCTATTTGATGTTCGCGTGCAATGGCGATGGCTCGTTGTAGGCGGTCAGCAAGTAACTCCTTCGATGGGAGCTCGGTGTAGTACTGCGCAACGCGAATGTCGCTATCATCGTCAAGCATGAAATACTGAATGTGTTCCGTGTTGCCTTCGCTGCAGAGGATAAGACCGATTGGTTCTTCCTCCCAGGGTTTTCGGTCGTTCTTGTTCAAGTATCGCAGATACAGTCGCATCTGTCCTTCGTATGCTGGCTTGAACTTGCCAAGCTTGAGATCGATCGCCACAAGACGACGCAAACCGCGATGGAAGAAGAGGAGGTCGATGAAGTAGTCCTCGGAATCTACGGTGATGCGCTTCTGGCGATCCACGAAGGTAAAGTCACTGCCCAGTTCCTTGATAAACTCAAGCAACTGGTTGAGGATGCTGTTCTCAAGGTCTTTCTCTGAGAAAACATCGGGCAACCCCAGCATATCCAGGAAGTACGTGCTGCGGAAGACTATATCTGGGTTCAGTGTGTCCTCTTCCCTCAGTTCCTTGAGCTCACGCCTTATCACTTCCTCTGGACGCTGGCTGATGGCTGTTCGCTGATATAGCTGACTGTCTATTTTCTCGTCGAGCGTACGGGTGTCCCAATGCTCTATACGACACATCTCCATGTAGAATTGACGTTCGAGAGAATCTTTGAGTGACATTAGAGAGCGTAGATGCGTCCAAGTCAATTGGGTACGCGCTGCGTACATAATGTCATCCTCCGAAAAAAGGTACGCACTGCGTACACAATGTTTCAGTTTCTCAGTTCCCCATCCTGTGCCATACCTTTCAGTCAGTTTTACTGACAGGTTCTTGAGTATCTGCTTGCCATATTCTGCACGCTGATTGTAAAGTACATCTTCCTTGATGCGCTTACCAACATGCCAGTTCATCAAGCACGCTTCTACATTGACGTAAGTTGCCACATGCCGCCTTGCCTGATCTATTATAAGGCATACGTCATTGAAGAGAACTGCACTTTCTGGCTGTTGCAGTATTTGGAGGTTATTGTCTGTGCCCATTGAATTTCTTCATGATTTTCATCAAACTTTTAAAGTGCAAAATTATAAAATAATTTCGACATAGCCATCCTTTAGCCACCAGAAAATATGATTTTTTATATAAGTTTAATACGTTAAATATTCACCTTTTCGTATCTAATCAGAATCCATACGGTCACTTTTCTACCGTTTAGAGCGTATAATACTGATAATCAACTAATAATAGATACTTCTTCTGTAATACTATAAGCTGTAAGGATTGTAACGCAAAAAATTCGTTTTCAGAAACTGTCAACTGTCAAACTGTAACGCCTGGTGTGAATTAGCGTTGTCCAAGAAACAGTCCCTGTCCTCGCGAAACCTATTTTTCCTTTCCGAAAACTGTAATACTGTAAGCTGTAAGAATTGTAAGTCATGATGTCAATGACCTGTCCCTGTGACATCGTTTCTTTTTATTTACTTCAACTCAAAGGTTGCCATGAAAGGCACCTTCTCACCATCTATGCTATCCTCATAAAAAAAGCGGTAAACGCCTGGTTTGTTGGGAAGAATATCGGGAAAAAGATGGGCAGTAATGGTGCCGCTTTGACCATCGTTTAAAACATGACCGATGGCCGTGAACGAGCAATCGGTGGGCACAACAAACCAATTGCCATCCGCTCCTTGGGCTGTGATGCTATAGGCATCGCCATACACAAATTCCTCGCCACTATGGTTGGTAATCGTGAATCTGATTTCCGTGGTGCCCAATGGATAGGAAGGCTTCTCCGCCTTGAGGGAGATGCCTTGGTAGGTGCTCACGCCTTCCCTGTTGTCGATGATAGGGTCCAACTTGCCCTCAAACCTGATGGCGGGCGAGTTGTAAATCTGCCTACGAAACTCCAGCTGCTTCTCCTTCGTGTTCCAACGGAGCGCAACATCAATGGAGTTGGATCCCATTCCAAATCCAACAACATTTCGCAAGGCCGGGGTCTTGTCTTCCGACAGGAACTTCCGCTCAAGTATCCGCATAATGGCGTTCAGTTCCCTATGCGAATATTTACGCGCCGAAGCCTTGCGATAGGTTCTCTTCTTGCTCTTGACAACTCTCTTTTTGCTAATGGCAACCCTCTTTTTGCCAACAGTTGCCACTTTCTTTTGCTGAATGGCCATTGATGGGTTGCAAGCAGCACAAGTGGTTTGCATTGAAAGGAACATTGTCAATCCTAATATTATTGCATTGAGGAGTTTTGGCTTCAGTCTCATAGTTATCAGCAATTAATAATTTAACATGTAGAGAGATATGAACTCTTATAGTATATTTCTTTTCTTATGAGAAAAGTTCAATTTATTTTGCAAATACTATATTTTAGTTTATCCACAAAATGATGCTATGATATTATTTTGTCTCTCATAATCTCTTCAATCATTGCGTTCCTTTTTGTCCGTGATAAGTTCTTTCATATCCACAGACAAGAACTGTGCAATTTCAAGAACGTTGTAAGGTTGGGTTGAGAACGGTTGCATACGTAAGCATTGACCGTACTGAAACTCCTTCCTAACTTCTTTGCAAGCCATGTTTGGCTTATCCCTTTGTCCTCTAAGACTGCTCTTATGCGATTTAACTTCATGTTTTTATCGTTTTTACGCTACAAAAATAATATTTTATCGTGATAATCCATCCAAATCCCTTGAATATCTGCTGTATTCCGTCGTAATTTAGACAAAATAGAAATATAATCTGCAAAAATGGGACTAAGCAATTGATTTCCCAACATGGCAAGATACATATATGCGTTCATAAATATTTGTTCTATTTGCCATGTTCTTAAAATGTCAAAATCGGAAATTTATCATTGTTTTCAGTGTTAATTTATGTTTTCTCATGCTTTCATTTTGGGGTTTCTTGATTTTGTTGTTCCTAATTTGTTTCTTTCGTCATTTTACCATTCCAATTAGTATTGATTATCGGTACATTACGAGCAATCAGTAAGATTTCAAGAAGAAGATAATGAGTAGGTACAATCACAGAATCTTCCCTGTTTTTTTCTTTTCCAAAACTGTTATCTGTTATCTGTTATCTGTTATTTGTAACGCAAAAATTCGTTTTTGGAAACTGTCAACTGTCAACTGTAACGCTTGGGATTGATGATATTGACCTGTCATGTGACATGATGAAAAATAAACCCCAAAAAATTTGGAACATATCATTATTATTCGTATATTTGCAACGTACAATGGTACAAATACAGAAATTAATTTC
>NZ_NPJB01000103.1:0-88698 GCF_002251345.1 Prevotella sp. P4-119
AAGAATTTTATCTGTCTCATTGTTGGACAGAACCCCTCTCGTAGATTTGCTCGGCAAAAGCGAACCTGCCGAGAAGTTACAAACTGTAAGAGAATTAAGTCTTAAATTTATTTAGTGGACACTAGTGATTCTCTTTCAACCATGATTTTGATGGTGTGTGGCCTTTGCTGATTTGTTCTCCTGAGTAATTCAAATGCCAGAAACCGTCAGTTTCCAAATGCCAAAAAGGTTTCGTTATTTCTGTAGTACCGTCGAACTGTGAGTCTTTGGTATATTCCCGCATCAGTTTGTTATAATGTTCTTCTATCCAATCATTGAGAACAAACTGGTTGTTAGTGAACACATTTTCTTCAATGCCATCAATCAGAGCCACCAATAGCACAGGTTTGGCAACGATGGTTTCTCCATGAATTTTGGCCTGTCTAATATTCGTAATCCGCTTTGTATAGTATTGATAACACTGATCATAGTTAAAGAATTGTATCACTCTGTTCATTGCACTTTGTTATTGGTTTGTGGCAAAGGTACGAAAAAACTGGAAATTTGCAGAAGGAAATAAAAAAAATAAGTTTTCTAAAAATTTCGACCACACGACCACAGATGTGGTGTAATCGACTATGAGACAGCATCTTTATGCTGTGGTCAATTGTTCCAAACCCGTGCTTTCGACCACACTTCGACCACACATGCTTTTTCCGATAATCATGGTGGATATTTACACGAAGTAAACAAAAAATATTTTCAAGCCGTTTCAAGCGGCTGACAAAGTTATTGTCCAACGTTGGATAAAGGTGTTATCCAACGTTAGATAAGAGTGTTGTCAAACGTTAGATAAGAGTATTGTCAAACGTTAGATAAAGGTGTTATCAAACGTTGGATAAGAGTGCTGTCAAACGTTAGATAAGGGGCTTTTCAACGTTGGAAAAAAGTTGTTTCAACTATCGGAAAAGAGTGACGTCAAATATTATGTAATAGTTTTGCCCTACGTTTGACAAGGGTGTTGCCCGACATCAGAACATACAAATCATGTATTAGCGGCTGTTGTGGATGGACTGGTTCTGTGATGGCAACGGCAGAGGACCTTGTGGTCGAAGGGTGGTCGAATACCGCGAGTCAGCGTAATCGACCACACATGTAAGCTGCATATATATAGCGCGTTATGCGGTTGTGGTGGTCGAGTGGTCGAAATTTTGCAACATCGCGTGCGCACGTGCATACATGCGCGTACCTATTTATATAGGATAGGAACCTGTTGCCTCAGTCTTTCTGCCTACATGGGAAGAATTGCAGTCCTTCGTGCAGCGCCTAAACATCCGATGGCTTCTTTTCTAATTGACTTCTGGTTTTGGGCATGTCGGCAAATTCGGAACTTAGATTGTCGAACAGAATCTTTTGCTCGTCGGTAAGTGCGACGAGTCCGTGGCCCACTTCTCTGAACCATTTTCGCAATTCAATCTCATTGCGATCGCCATCCATGAAAGGATAACGCTTGTTTTGGATGACAAAGAGACGGAAGCGGGAAAGTATTTCATAAAATGATCCTGTGGGGAACGGTACTGCTTGTCCGTCTTGGTCGTAATCGTATTTTTGAGGTATTATCACTTTGTGAGTCTGCTCATCAACGTTCATGTTGTAGGCATCCTTCAGTAGCTGGCATAGGGTAGCGATAATCCGATCCTGATGCTCTGTGCCTGGAACTACATAGTCACTTAATGGAATTTCAAGGGCGTTTTGATAATTCCAATATGCTTTCGTTGTGATCTCTTTCAGCACCTTTCGCCAGTCTATTGACTCCCAGATATCAAGGTCGATATTGTAGCAGACTCCTTTTATGGTAATCTGGTTTTTGATTTTCTTCTTCTTTTCTTTGGGTTCTGCAGGTGTTTCGGGCGTGACAGAAACGTCTGGAGTCTGAGACTTCTGATGTGCTGATACATATTGTTGGATTAGTTCGATAAACCGTTCGCCGTAAGTATTGCATTTGTGTTCACCGATGCCATAGGTGTTGCCGAATGCTGATAGTGTTGTGGGCATATCTGTGGCCAGGGCATGGAGAGACTTGTCGGACATCACGACATACGCAGGATAGTTGTTCTCATTGGCAATTTCCTTTCTCAGCGTTTTCAGTTGTTCAAACAGTTCCATGTGCTCTGTTGTTGCAGATGCTGTTGTCGTTGCCTCTTCAGCAGTCTGTTTCTGACGACCTCTTGTGCGAGTCTCCCTATTGACAACTACCAATTGCACTTTGGCTTTTCCGTGAAGCACATCCTGTCCGAGTGGGGTGACGTGTAGATGATTATCTTCGTTGTAGGCAATCTCTATATATCCCATTTGTAACATCTGAAGCAGATAGTCGCGCCAGTCTCTTACTGGAACATCTCTGCCGGCTGCAAAGGTCTTGATTTGGTTATAACCACGTGACACGAGTTCCGGCGAGAAGTTTCCGTGCAGGATGTCTATGGTCAGCGTGAATCCTATTTGCTCATCGGTTCTGATAATGGCAGAAAGCGCCTTTTGTACCAGTTCTGTACCGTCGAATGTCGTTGGTGGAGTCTGGCAGACATCACAGTTGCAACAGTTCATGTCGCTTGTTTCTCCAAAATAGTTCAACAGAATGCGTCGGCGACATATTTGTGCTTCGGCATATTCCTGCATGCGTTGTAGCTTTTCGGTGTTGATTTCCCGTTGTCCGCTTTCCTCTGCGAAATGGCGTAGCGTGATAATATCCTGCAAGTTGTAGAACAAGATAGTCTCGCAAGGCAGACCGTCACGTCCGCCACGTCCAATCTCCTGATAGTAGTTCTCTATAGTTTTGGGCAGATTGTAGTGGACAATGAAGCGCACGTTGCTCTTATTGATGCCCATACCGAATGCAACAGTAGCACAAACCACCTGAATGCGATCGTTGATGAAGTCCTCTTGTATTCGATTGCGTTCGTCGGTGGGTAACCCTGCATGATAAACACCAACGGAAAAACCTTCTTTCCTGAGTTTCTCTGCAACAGTCTCGGTGGTCTTCTTTGCCAGACAATAGATAATGCCGCTGTCGCCCTGATGGCGCTGAATCAGATTGGTTATTGTGCGTAGCTTCTCTTTGGCAGAGTATCCCCTTCTGACATCCAGACTCAGATTAGGCCGGTCGAATGAACTGATAAAGGTTTCGGCATTTTGCAGACGTAACTGTTCTATAATGTCGGATCGCGTAATTTTGTCGGCAGTAGCCGTAAGTGCCATTATGGGAACATCAGGAAACAGTTCGTGCAGATTGCCCAACTGACTATACTCTGGTCTGAAGTCGTGACCCCATTGTGAGATACAGTGTGCTTCGTCGATAGCAAAGAGAGAAACTTTCAGCATGGTTTTCATCCATCCCAATTCCGTGATGAGTCGTTCGGGCGAGATGTACAGCAGCTTTATTTCACCTCGCAGACACCTTTCAGTAATTTGCCGATTGGCAATCTCGTCGTTTGCGCTATTCAGTGCCTCTGCTGCAATACCGTTGGCTACCAGCGTTTCCACTTGATCTTTCATCAGCGAGATGAGTGGGGAGACTACTATGGCTGTGCCCTCCATCATCAAGGCAGGTATCTGAAAGCAGATAGATTTTCCACCTCCAGTGGGCATGAGTACCAGTGCGTCCTTGTGTTGCAGCACGTGATTGATGATTTCTTCCTGTAAAGGACGGAAGGAATCGTAACCATAATATGACTTGAGCGTTTCTAAAGCTGTATTCATCGTTGTAAAGAACTTGTGTTGTTTGTATCTTGTCATTCCCTCCTATGTACCTACCTATTCAGTCCCAATGATCGATTGGGGTTAGAATATAGATTCCTCGGTTTCCGAGGTGAAGAGTTCGAGGGCTTTCATGCCCATGATAGAATTTCCTTTGGCGTTGAGGCGCGGACTCCATACGGCAATGGAATAGCGGGAGGGATAGATGGCAACAATGCCTCCGCCAACACCACTCTTGCCAGGTAAACCGACCAGAAAGGAGAACTCGCCAGCCTCGTCATAGAAACCACAGGTTTGCATGATGGCATTGATGCGCTTCACTCTCGATATGGTGAGATTGACACCTGCATGGGAGAAGGGCTCGTTGCTCTTGGCAAATGCCATGAAGGCGCGTGAGAGATCCTCACAGCTCATCTCCAACGAACACATCCTGCAATAGAGGTGTAACACTTGGTTGACATCGTTGTGCAGATTGCCGTGATGCTTCAACAGGTAGGCTATCGAGGCATTGAGGTAACTGCAACTCTGCTCAGACTGCGCCACTTCGTCGGAATAGTCGATGGTGGGGTTGCCGCTGATGGTGCGCACGAAATTCAGGTAGAATGCTTCGGGATCGTCAAGATTGGAGAGCAACACATCGGCAGAGACCAGAGCTCCTGCATTGATGAAGGGGTTGCGAGGAATGCCGTGCTCATACTCCAACTGCACCAATGAGTTGAAGGCAGACCCAGAAGGTTCTTTCGCCATGCGCTGCCATAGGTCTTTACCCATGATGCTCAGGGCAATGGCGAGGGAGAATACTTTCGAGATACTTTGTATAGAGAACTTCGTGGCGGAGTCTCCTAAGCGGTAGGTCTTACCATCGAGCGTGTTGAGGCATAAGCCAAACTGGTCGGGGTTGACACGAGCCAGTGCCGGGATGTAGTCGGCTTGTTTACCTTCGTGTGCATATACCTCTATTTCCTTCCTTATTCTGTCTAATATAGGCTGATAGTCCATAGTCCTTTTCGGTTGTTGGTGAGTCTTGCAATTGCAAAGCTAAACATTTTTTTTCAATCCTCAAAACAGTATTGCTGTTTTTTCGCCATCGGAGAGGTTTTTATCATCGGAATTTAAACAGAATCTAAACGGATTTTTGGAATTATGAAACTACGGAGATATAGAAAATATGGAAAATCTGTACAAATCTGTATGCTCTGTGGATTTCGGTTCCGTGTATGATGGCTGATGAACGAAAGAATTTCGCGAGAGATGTGTGACATTACAGATTTTATTTGTAATTTTGTGACATAAACTAAAAAAACGAAGTATTATGATTCAACGACTATTATCCTTTCTCGATGCTTCGCCAGTGAATTTTCTGGCAGTGAAGAACATTGCTGATGAACTCGAACGTCATGGTTTCCGCCGTATCAATCCTAAGAAACCACTGGGAAAACTGGTGGCTGGTGACAGATTCTATGTCACTAAGAACGATTCTGCGGTCTTTGCCTTCCAAATCGGAAGTATGCCGATGGCTGATCGGGGCTTCCACATGATTTGTGCGCATAGCGATTCACCGACCTTCCGCATCAAACCGAATGCTGAGATGGACTGTGAAGGCGGTATCGTGAAACTCAATACTGAGGTGTATGGTGGACCTATCATGTCCACATGGTTTGACCGTCCGCTGACTCTTGCGGGTCGCGTGATAGTGAAAGGTGAGGATGCGATGCACCCACAGACTCGGCTGTTGCATATCAAACGGCCTCTGTTGCAGATTAGTAATCTCGCCATCCACTTCAACAGACAGGTGAACGACGGCGTGAAACTGAGCAAACAGAAAGATGTGCTGCCTATCCTTGGTATCATCAACAATGAGTTGGAACGTGGCAATCTGCTGATGAATATCATTGTGGAAGCACTCGACGGAGTGAAAGCCAGCGATATTCTCGACTTCGACCTCTATCTGGCTGACACCACACCTGCCTGCACTTTCGGTGCACACGATGAGTTTATCTCCTCTGGCAGGCTCGACGACCTGTCGATGTGTTATGCCGGCCTTGAGGCTTTGCTGGCATCACAACCCACCACGACCACGCAGGTACTTGCCATCTTCGACAACGAAGAGACGGGATCACAGACCAAACAGGGTGCGGGCAGTCCGTTCCTATCTTATATGTTGAAGCGCATTGCCCTGGCACAAAGCGGTAGCGAGGAAGCATACTACCAGGCGGTGGAGCGTGCGTTTATGATTTCTGCAGATAATGCACACGCTTGGCATCCTAACTACAGTGAGAAATTCGACCCCACCAATCATCCTAAACTGGGCGGTGGTCCCGTCATTAAGTTTAATGCAGCGCAGAAATATGCCAGCGATGCGGTGTCGGCTTCTATCTTCGCCAGCATCTGTCAGGAGGCAGGAGTGCCTTGCCAGCGCTTTGTGAACCATAGTGATGTGGCAGGAGGAAGCACGCTCGGCAATATCCTGGCATCGAGCATTCCTGTGAAGGGAGTGGATATGGGCAATGCCATCCTCGCTATGCACAGTTGCAGGGAGACCGGAAGTGTTGCCGACCATGAATACTGCGTGAAGGCTTTCACTGCGTTCTATGGTATGGAATAATATCTCAGACCGAACGAACAACCCTTTCACACAATAAACGACAACGATACACTAAAAGATGAAACAACAATACACCACGCTGCTATTCGACCTTGACGGAACCTTGGTGGATAGTGGCGAAGGTATTATGCGCAGTGCCGAACATGCACTCAACCATTTCGGCATTGAGGTTGCCGACTACCGTACGTTGCGACCCTTTGTGGGTCCGCCACTCGAAGACTCGTTTATAGATTTCTACGGCTTCACTCCAGAACAGGCTGCTGAGGCCGTCGAGGTCTATCGCGAACGCCATGCTGCCATCGGTATGTATGAAGAGGAACTCTATCCCGGTGTGCTCGATTTCCTGCGTGAGGTGAAACGCAGGGGTTATACCACCGCTATTGCCACGAGTAAGATGCGCTTTCAGGCGGATATCGTCGTGAAGGAGATTTTTCCAGAACTATCTCCTTATATCGATGATGTGTTTGGCAGAGATGATGAAGGACTGCTCCACACCAAGGCGGACGTGATCAATGACGGACTGAAACAGTTGCAGATTACCAACCTCCATGAGGTGTTGATGATAGGCGACCGCCGTTTCGATATTGAAGGGGCGAAGGCCTGTGGACTCGATTCCATGGGTGTGCTCTTTGGTTATGGTGATCGTCCTGAGATGGAGCAAGCCGGTGCCGATTATATCTGCGAATCGTATGACGAAATGCTGCAATACCTTTAAACTCCAACAATGATGAAGACAAAGAATAATCATGGAATGAGGCTGATGGCGGTGACGGTGACAATCATGCTGCTGACGGCAATGTCGTGGTCATCTTGTATCAAGCGACTGCCCGGTAGTGACCAACAACCGCGCTCTGCCAGCCGCCCACTTATGGGAGGTAATCTGCATCAAGAGCGTAAAGCGCTGAAAGCTACGATGGCTTCTCTGCCTCCTGACAAGCAAAGGGCTATGTCAAGGGAGGAACTTACATATACCCTGACGCGTACTGCCAAGGGAGTGAAGGCGCAGGAGATACGTCACTTTGGCTATTTGACTTGTTGGAACTCGGATTGGCTTATCCCCAACTGGGTGGCGTATAGTCTGAATCCAAGGAAGGTGGCTGGTATCGTGAAACGTCCTAAACGCCAGTTTGAACCCGATCCACAGGTGAAGGGTCGTTCGGCAGAACATAGTGACTATACGCATTCAGGGTATAGTCGTGGCCACATGGCTCCTGCTGCCGATATGAAATGGAGTGAGCGGGCGATGAACGAGAGCTTTTATCTGAGTAATGTGTGTCCGCAGGTGCAAGCCATGAATGGTGGTGTATGGGAACATGTGGAGCGCAAATGCAGGCAGTTGGCAAAAGAGACTGAGATTTTTATCTGTACAGGTCCTATCATGGGCAAACGTCCAGAGCGCATCGGTAGAAACGGTGTGGCTGTTCCGGAACGATTCTTCAAGGTGGTTTGTATGCAGCGCAACGGTAAATGGCAAGCCATCGGCTTTGTTGTTCCTAACAGTGATTGCAAGGGAAGTATGTTTCGCTATGCTTGTTCGGTAGATCAAGTTGAAGCGTTGACAGGCCATGATTTCTTCTATGAATTGCCTGATTCGATAGAAAACAAAATAGAGGCGGCATGGGGAACGCAAGCCGATTGGCAATAACTTATTCGCGTGGATAAGTTGAATGCCATATAGATATTATAGAGCAGCGAAAGCATAGTGAAATTGAATTTTCACTTTGCCTTCGCTGCTTTATTATCGAGATGTGATGTTAACGATTGGCGATTAGTAGTCGTAAAGACGGATGTGGAGAATCTTCCAATCGTCGCACGAGATGCGAGCGTGACGGCCCTGATGGTCTTGGTCGCCATTGTGGCGGCGCAAGAACTGTAGGCTTCCATCGGAAGCAATAGTTACCTCATCCACAAAACCGATACCTTTGCGCTTGCCAGTGAAACGACCTTTTTGTTGTTTGGCGGTCTGTTGACCAGCCAAGGCAAAACCATCTTCACCCAGTACTTTCTGTTCTTCGCGGTTCTTCTCGTATTCGGTGGCAAAGCTCACGACGATGCCAGAACCCGCCAACAGATATTCGTTGGCTGCCAAACGGATGATCATAGCACCACCTTCGGGCCATGTTGAACCATCGGTGGCACGAGCGTCCCAAGGTAAGGTGTAGTAATGGCGCGCGGTAATCATCGTGCCTTTATCGTTGATGATGCGCTCTTTGTCCTCTTGGTCGAAGAGCAGTCCCCACGAAGGTTTGTTCATCAAGGGGCGCAACTGGCGTAAGAGGTCGTACGACTTGCTGATGCCATTGGTTTCTGCCTTACTGGCTTGGTCGATGGCAAAGGGTGAAAATCCCAATGCCTGATGTTCGCCGAAGGCATACATGGCGCGCACACCACTGTTGACGCAGCAACGTGTTTCGGGAATAAACAGACGATTGTTGGCAAGCGCATATTGACTTGCCCAACCCTTGAAGCCCGTGTCGTAGATGTCGGGAGCCAGCAACAACAGTTGTGGAGCTCCAGCATGCCAGAGGTCGATGAGGTGGGCGAGCGGTCCTGCCGAAGGATATTGTCCCGGCAGACGTCCTCGGCTGTTCATGGCAGCATTGACATAGAACGGCAGTTGCGTGATTTTTCTGCCAGCCTCACACAGTCTGCCTACGTATTTCGCATAGTTGTAAGCCATAAAGACCTCGTCGGCATAGACATCGGTGCCAAACATGCCATTCCATGTGCGTTCCTTGAGGTTGAGACGATTCGTCAACCAAGGGTGGAGCGACTTCTGGTGTTTCTTCAGATAACTTATCAATTCGTCGGGCACAGGCTTTTGCCATTCGCGTTCTGCCAATGGTGCATGGTCGCGAGCATCTTCCAACATACCTATTTCATTCTCCACTTGAATCATGATGACCACATCCTTGCCCCGTTCTTCCACTCGTTTGAGCAGTGCTTCGAAGGCACGGCGGTCTGCTTGGAACACCTCTTCGGAGAAGCAACTGGCAATTTCCAATGGTTTGCCATCGGCTGTTGTGGCGCGAGGGAAACGTTTGGTGTCTTGTTTGAACCATAGTGGTGCGTAACACGACATGGAGTTTTTCCATGCTCCAAACCACAATAATACGAGTTGCAACTGATTCTCACGTGCTTGGTCGATAGTGCGGTCCAAGAGTGTAAAGTCTAACTTTCCCTCTTGTGGTTCAAGAAATTCCCAGTAGATGGGCGCCAGTACGGTGTTCAGTCCAAGGGCTTTCATGCGAGGCATGACCTTGTCAATGTCGGCAACCGATGTGGTTGCCGAGTTGCTGAGCTCTCCGCCGAGCATGAAGAAATCGTTTTTCTGCTGTGCATGAACAGGCGACAGCAGACATAAGAATAATATAAAGGAGAGTGGAATCTTCATATACTATTGTTTTTTATTTGCGAATCCACCGAAATACTTCAAGCAAACATCGCGCCATTCACGTGCATTCTGTAGCTGATCTTCCAAGCGATCATCCACTTCGCGCCATCGCTGTTCATCAACATAATGGCGCATTTTGTTGTGCCAGATGTTATGATAGGTCTCTACGTTGATGACACCTTGGTTGTAGTGATACTGCAGCGACTCCCACAGGGTGCTTCCGTCTTTCATTCGATAAGTCCAAGGCACATGATGGAACCACAGCAGGAGATTCTCCGGACAGGTCTCCAACTTATCGTACATCGACGCATAGGGTTCGCGATACTGGCTCACAGCATCGGTACCCTTAGACGAACGGTCGAAACCAATGCCGTTGGCGTCAGCCTGATGATAATATACCGGGCACCATTCCAATGGATATTCAGCCTTGAAGCCATCGGGTTCTGGACCATAATGGTGGTCGAACTTGAAGATATGGTGTAAGCCCAATGGCATCATGTAATCGACACAGGTCTCACGACTCTCTTCCATGATGGTTGACATCATATAGACGAAATTCTCATCGGTACTGAAAGTTTGTCCCAACCATTCTTTGGCAATATCCTCAGACGATAGTGATGGATCCCATGCCAAACGTCCGAAAGCATACCAGTTGGCTTGCGAGAAATGGTGACCACACCAGTTGCGGTCCTTGCCGATATTGGCTACGCCTGAAATGCCCGCCAGCCATTCGGGTTCCACATACTGGAAAAACTCTTTCCACATAGGACCGAGATAGACCAGATGGTGTGACTGACCAGTGTATTCCTGTGTGATTTGCAGTTCAGCCATATTGGGCGTCTCGCTAATCTGATCGAATACAGGACTGTAAGGTTCACGTGGTTGGAAGTCGAGCGGACCGTTTTTGGTTTGCAGAATGACGTTTTCGCGGAACTTACCGTCGAGCGGTTTAAACTCCGACACCGCCTGTTTCACGCGGTCTTCCCCTTTATGGTTAGCGCCATAGACGAAGCAACGCCAGATGACGCTACCGTTGAAAGGTGCTAAAGCATCAGCCAACATATTGGCACCTTCGGCATGTGTGCGATGATAGTCGCCCGGTCCGGGTTGTCCTTCACTATTGGCTTTCACCAAGAAACCGCCGAAGTCGGGGATGATACTGTAGATTTCCTTTGCCTTTCGCTTCCACCATTGACGCACACGCTTGTTTTTTGGATCAGCGGTGCGTGTATCGCCAAGTGCCATTGGTGTGGCGAAATTGATAGAGAGATAGACGCGAATGCCGTAAGGGCGCAACAGATCGGCAATCTTTCTGACCTCGTCGAGGTATTCACGCGTTAGCATCTTAGGCGAAGCGTTGACATTGTTGAGCACCGAACCATTGATGCCGATAGAGGCATTGGCGCGTGCATACTGATGAAGCAATGCTTCATCGAGGTGGAACCACTCGAAGATACTCTCTCCTGCATAGCCACGTTCGATGCTTCCGTCAAGATTGTCCCAGTGGTTGAGCATTCTCAAACGAAACCTAGGGTGCTGTTCCACGTGGTTCATGTTGCCTTGTGTGGCTTGACGACGCAGTACATCGTAAGCGCCATAGAGCAGACCGATGTCGCGTCGGGCACGTACCACGACACTGTCTTCATTGCCATTGATGGTAAAACCCTCGTCGTCTGTAAGAGCAGGGTCGATGAGTAATGTTGCCTTTGTACCAGCGAAATAGTCGGTAAGTTCTTGTTTTGCCAAGTCTATCGTTGCCGATTGTGCATTGGTGCTCACGTGTGCTGTTTGGCTTTTCTGTGCCGGCAACCATAAACGATGGCCGTCTTCAGCCCATGAAGATAGGGTGAAGACAGTCAGAGTAAGTAGTGTGAATAGTTTTTTTTTCATTTGCTTTATTGTTGTTTCAACAGGTTCATGGGTTGTTGCAGTGGCAGAGCATCGGTTGTTTTCTCAGTATATTCTGTGAGTTTCAATGTGGCAGAAGCCTTGATGGTCTCTACATCAGTACCGATTTGGAAGGTATAAACGCCAGCATCAACTTTCCATTGGCATCCAGCTTCATCGTAGCTTGCCAAGTCGCGCTTGTCAATTTGCATGGTGAGGGTCTGACTCTCGCCTGGCTTCAACTCTTTGGTTTTGCCGAAAGCCTTCAACTCGCGAGTTGGTTTCTCATAGTTGCCTTTAGGTGCTTTCACATAGACCTGAGCCACCTGCTTACCAGCAACGTCACCCGTGTTTTTCACATTGATGCTCACATTGATGGTGTTGCCGTTGAGTTTCACTACCGGTTTGGTGAGTTCGAAGGTGGTGTAGCTCAGACCGAAACCGAAAGGATAAGCCACCCGCTTGTTGAATGTGTCGAAATAGCGGTAACCCACGTAGATATCTTCCTCGTGGTTCGTGTAATCCACATTCTTCACATGACCACTTCCCTCCATATTTTTATAGGTGTACATATCGTAGTCTTGTGGGAAATTGGCAGTTGAAGGATGGTCGGTGGCAGCGATGGGCCATGTCATGGTGAGGCGTCCAGAAGGATTTACCTTACCTGTAAGAATGTCAGCCACAGAGTTTCCACCCTCAATACCCGGTTGCCAAGCCACGAGAATGGCATCTACACGGTCGCGCCAACTGGCAGTTTCCATGACAGAACCAGAGTTGATGATGACAATAACCTTTTTGTTTTTAGCGTGGAAAGCATCTGAAACGCGGAAAATCATGTCTTGCTCGTCCTTGGTGAGATTAAACTCGCCGTTGATGTTGCGGTCCATTCCCTCGCCAGCTTGGCGTCCGATGGTGATAATAGCCGCATCAGCCAATGGTTCTTCATGGGCTACACACCGCTCAGTAATCTCTATTTCATCGTATTTGGGCTGTCCCTGATTGAGGAACCACATCATCGGATTCTTGTCAGCTTCAAGTTTTGCCTTGGCATACTTCACATAGCTCTGGTAAATCTCCGTCAGTTGTGGTGTGGTGTTGACGCCGATATTCTTCAGTCCTGTTACCATATCGACAGAATATCCTACGTTGACACAGCCGCTACCGAGGCCACCCGACATGAAGTTGTAGGAGCTGACACCAAACAGCGCTACTGTTTTCAGCGAACGTATAGGCAGTGTATTGTCGTTTTTCAGCAGTACCATACCCTCAGTACTACTTTGTCTGGTGATGGCAGCATGAGCTTTGAGATCGGGTTCGCTACTGAATTTATAACCTTTGAAGCGTGGTGTTTTCACGATATACTCCAGCATGCGGCGTACATTGCGATCTACATCAGCCACATCGAGACGTCCAGCTTTCACCGCAGCCACGATATCTTCCACCTGAGCAGGGAATCCCGGCATCATCAAATCGTTGCCGGCAGCCACCTCTGTTTCTACGGGAAGGTCTTTGCGCTTGCCAATCCAGTCAGTTTCTACAATACCTTTATAGCCCCAATCCTCGCGGAGCACCTTGGTAAGGAGGTCTTTGCTGCCTTGTGCATAGTGTCCATTCACTTTGTTGTAAGCCGACATGATGGTCCAAGGATTGCTGCGGCGCACCACCATCTCAAATCCTTTCAGATAGAGTTCTCGCAGTGCACGTGGGCTGACGCGCTCATCCACACGGGTGCGGTCAGTTTCTTGTGAGTTGGCAACATAGTGCTTTGCACTGACACCAACGCCCTGACTCTGCACACCTTTGACGAAGGCAGTACCGATGAGTCCCGTCACGATAGGATCTTCTGAATAGTATTCGAAGTTGCGTCCGCATAGCGGATTGCGGTGAAGGTTGAGGCCAGGACCCAGAATCACATCACATCCGTATTCCCGAGTCTCGTTGCCGATGGCTTGTCCCACCTGTTCTACGAGGTCGGTATTCCATGTGGAAGCGAGACAAGTGCCGATGGGGAATCCCGTAGCGAAATAGTTTTTACTATCGCCCTCACGGTGTGCATCGATATGTACGCCGGCAGGACCATCGCATTGTACTGTCGATGGAATGCCCAGTCGTGGTATGGCTACGGTGTAACCAGCCGCTCCAGGTACGAATTTCTTCTGGTGTCCCAACATGGCACCACTACCCACGAAGCCGTCGTTGCCGCCGCCTACCAGCAGTTGTGCCTTTTCTTCCAGCGTCATGGCTTTAACGATTTCGTCGATGTTGTTAGCAGTTAGTTTGGGCTGCGCCGTCATCGATGCAGCCGTCATGGCAATTGCAATACCTGTCATCAGTGTTCTTTTCTTCATAGATGTTATTGGAATTTTGGTTATTATCGTAATTGTTGTAGGTGTATATTGCCTACAAAATTACGATATTTCTGTCATATTCGCAAATTTCCGATAGTGTTTCCCTAAAAAATAAAATGTCCGCAGGGATGCTGCGGACATGATGTATGGTAGGAGGTTCCCGTATGTCTCTCTTATTCGTGGACGTAGATGTTCCATCCGAGATAGGTCTCGATGGCCTCTTGCAGAATATCAACAACATCGGTGCGACACATGGCAACGTGGTGTTCGAAACCGTTTTTGCAGATGTATTTCATCAGTTTTTGCAGGTTATCTACCTTTGTTACAGCGATGCAACCGTCCATTCCGTAGGGATCGTCGGTCAGTTCGCCCTTGCCCAGATAGGTTTTGATGCAGCCCTTGGTATCGTCGGTGGAAAGTCGGAAAAAGGTGAAGTCGCCCTTCGACACTTTCGCATAGACCGCACCAAAGGTGTTGATCTTGCCCAAGGTGCGTCCGAGCACACCGAGAGGACCGAGCCGGAGTTGGTCGTTGCCGATAAACGAGCGTGGGAAGTTACCGCAGTGGGTACATACACACTTATTGCGGTCGTCGGCAAAATTGTTGTTCCAGTCGAGCAGGGCAGGAGCTTGTCCTGATGCCAGACTGAGTGCATACATCGATACAGCGCCAGCCAAGTCTGTTTCGCAAGCCGCAGGAATGAGTTTGTCGCTGAGCATTGACATGGTGACGCACGCTGCACAACCATAATTCTGCTCCAGCGAATCCCAACACTGAATGGCAACAGCCTGCACATCGTTGTCAGCAATCCAGTTTTCCACTGCCACTCCAAACTTCACTTGCAGTGCCAGTTTGCTGTTGTAAGCCTCAGGCACTTCAGCATAGTGGCGTATGCGGTCGCACATGGCTTTGAATTTCGGGTCGTCATCGCTGATGCGTTGTGCCGCAAAGAGAATTTCCGAGAGGTCGGCAGGCACTACGGTAATGCCTGAACGCTGTAGGAGTTTCTCGCTGGCGCGGCATGTATTGAATCCTAAGGGACGTGTACCAATCTGTCCGATACGGCAGTGTCGCAGTCCGTTGACCACGCGGCAGATGGCAGCAAAGCGGTTGATGTCCTGTAAGAGTAGTGGACTGTAGATGGAATAAGTATGCAGCGAGGTGTCGGTAAAGGGGATGCCATACTGATAGAGGTTGTTGCAAACCGATATTTTACCGCAGAACGCATCGCGTCTGCTATCCAAATCCACTTTATCGTTATCATCGTCGCAGGCTTGAACCATGACGGGCACGTTGAGATCAGCATCGCTGATGGCATTGATGATACCGATTTCAAAACCGAAGTTTGGCAGTGAAACGATGATACCATCTATCTCGTCGCGGTGTTCGCGAAACTGTTTTGACACCTTCAGACCGTCTTCGCGTGTTTCAATGCTACTGCTTCCTGTGGGTGTAGCATCCTCTGGAAGGATGACATATTCATAACCATTGGCATCGAGAGTAGCCAGTAATTGTTTGCGAACATCGCGTGCCAGTTCTGAATTGAAGTATGCTCGTGTGCCAATAATCACTCCAAAGCATGTTTTTCCATTTCTCATATAGTAGTGGTTTTAGTTTAGTAATTCTTATTTGCAGAGTTGTCCGACAGCCTTTCGCCATTCGCCATAGAGTCTGTCGTGTTCTGTTGTGTGGTGAGGCAATACCGTGCGCGTCACTTTTCGTAGTGATGCGACCTTGTCGAAACTGTTCCACAGTTGGCGTGCAAACCCATTCATCACTACAGCTCCCAGTGCCGAAGCATCTTCCACCTCGGTGCAAACGATGGGAGTTCGCAGCATATCGGCTTGAAACTGCATGAGGAAAGCGTTTCTCGTAGGTCCACCATCGGCACATATCTCAGTGAGTGCGCCCCCCGTGGCTTGTGCCATAACGTCAGCCAAGTCCTTCACTTGATAGGCAATAGACTCAAGTGCTGCCCTCACCACATGGGCTTTTGTGGCAGCAAAGGTCAGTCCGAAGACCGCACCTTTCACTTGGCTGTTCCACCATGGAGCGCCCAAACCTGCAAAAGCCGGTACTATATAGACTCCGCCGTTATTATCTACCGATGTGGCGATGGCTTCCATTTCAGCCGGATGATCTACGAGTTGCAGTTGGTCAGCCATCCATTTGAGTGTGGCTCCTGTGCTGTAAATGTTTCCCTCGTAGCCATAGAAGGTGCGTCCCAATGCTGTGAATGCCACACTGGTGACGAGTCCTTGTGGTGCCGGCAACGGATTTTCTCCGATGTTGACCATCACGCTCGACCCTGTGCCATAGGTTACTTTTCCCTGTCCGGTATTGAAACACATCTGTCCCACCAGTGCACCGTGAGAGTCGCCGAGTACTCCTGCAATCTTGATGGGTGCAGTGAAGATGCCTTCCACGGTTGTTTCGCCATAACAAGCATCGCATGGGCGCACCTCCGCCATCATTGTTCGTGGAATATTGAACAGTCGGAGCAGTTCGTCGTCCCAGTCCATGGTATGGATATTGAATAGCATGGTGCGTGATGCGTTAGTATGATCGGTGGCAAATACCTTGCCTTGGGTGAGCCGCCACACGAGCCATGTGTCGATGGTTCCCATCAGCAAGAGTCCCGCTTCGGCTTGTTGCCGAGCCCCGTCGATATGGTCGAGCAACCATTTCACACCACTTGCCGAGAAGTTTGGATCGATGAGTAGTCCGCTGCGTTGCATCACCATCTCGGTCATGCCCCGTTGGCGCAGGTCGTTGCAACAGTCTATACCGCGTGTGTCCTGCCATACTACGGCATTGGCGATGGGGTGTCCGGTCGTTTTATTCCATACCACAGCCGTCTCTCGCTGATTGGTAATAGCGATAGAGTAGGTGTGTTGGCTGGTCTTTGCCTCGTCACCCACCAGTTGGTGGATAGCCTCTACCATGTTGCGGTATATTTCTTCGGCATCGTGTTCCACCCATCCTGTCTGTGGATAGTACTGTTGGTGATCCACGTTGGTGCGTGCCAACAGTCGGCACTGATCGTCGAACAGCAGTGCTTTGGTCGATGAAGTGCTTTGGTCGATGGCTATGATACGCTGGCTCATGATGGTTGTTATTTACGGATGAAATCGAGGGTTTTCTTCACTATGCCTGCGGCATCAAGTCCGTAGTGATGGAATATTTCGGTGTTGGAACCGTGTACTACGTTCTTGTCGGGAATGCCGATGATGCGCACCGGAACAGGATTTTCTGATAATGTTTCGCAGACCATGGCACCCAATCCACCATATTGGCTGTGTTCTTCAACGGTGATGATGCGTCCAGTCTCTGCAGCTGCGCGTCGAATGGCAGCTTCGTCGAATGGTTTCAGCCATGAGCAATCGAGCACACGGGCGCTGATGCCCTGTGCTTTGAGTTGCAGTCCAGCCTGCCAGGCATGATAGACAGTTTCGCCAGTGGCTATGATGGTGAGATCGGAACCATCGAGTACGGTGATGGCTTTGCCCACTTCAAAATCGAAATTATCGTCGGCATAGACGTCGGGCACAGCCGCACGTCCCACCCGTACATAACACGGTTGTTGGAAATCGACCAGTGTGTTGACCAGTTTGCGAGTCACTCGCCAGTCGCTGGGCAGACAAATGGTCATGCCAGGGAATGTGCGCAACACGGCAATATCGTGGAGCGAATGGTGGGTAGCACCGAGAGCACCGTATGCCACGCCGCCGCTAACACCGAGAATGGTCACAGGATTCTCGCTATACGCCAAATCCACTTTCACCTGTTCGAGTGATCGTGCCACATAGAAGCATGCCGGTCCGCAGCAGAATACCTTCTTTCCACTGTGTGCAAGTCCAGCCGAAATACCCACGGCATCCTGTTCGGCGATGCCACATTCCACAAACTGTTGGGGCAATGCGGTAGCATAGTCGCCCAGTGTGACCGAACCACGTGCATCGGTGGTAACGGCTATAATATCTTTGTCCTTACGTGCCAGTTCGAGCAACGTATCGGTAAACATCTTTCTGCAAGCAATCATATCTGATGGTTTAATGCGTTAATTATATAGAAATCAACTCTTGAGGGCGTCTATACGCTGTTGTATTTCAGCCACAGCAGCCTCACACTGTTCGGCATTGAGCACGCCGTGGTGCCATTTGGCAATGCCCTCCATGAAGCTGACCCCCTTACCTTTCGTAGTGTCTGATACGAGGAGATGAGGCTTTCCGTTGTTATAGTCGATGTTGTCGAAGGTGCGTATGATGTCATCCATACTGTCACCGTTCATCAAAATGACGTCCCAACCGAAGGCAGTCCATCTGTCGTGGATATTGTCGATAGGCATTACATCCTCTGTGTTGCCACTGATCTGCAGGTGATTGCGGTCTATGATTGCCACGAGATTGTCGAGATGATAGCGATTGGCAGCCATTGCCGCCTCGTAGATAGACCCTTCGCCCTGTTCACCATCGCCCATCATGACATAGGTGCGCCATGGCTGTTGGTCCATTTTTGCAGCGATAGCCATGCCCACGCCGATGGACAGTCCATGGCCGAGTGCTCCTGAGTTGACCTCGATACCTGGTACTTCGATGGTGGGGTGACCACTGAGAATGGAACCGAATTGTCCTAAGGTGTCGAGAACTTCGGGTTTCAGATAGCCTTTAGCCTCCAGCGTGACATAAAGTGATTCCACGCAATGCCCCTTGCTGAGTACGAATCTGTCGCGTAGGGGTGCTTTCGGATCTTTTGGATTGAGTCCGTTCATGACATGGAAATAGAGTGCCGTCATCACGTTGAGGCATGACAGGTCGCCTCCAATATGTCCCGCTTTGGCGGCATACACCACCTCGACGAGTCGTTTGCGGTTTTGCTCGGCGATGAGTTGCAGTTGTTTTGTATCCATAATATTGTCTTAGTAGTTGCTTTATATAATGATGCACGAAAGGACGAAATGTAATCACTTGAAGGGGGAAAAACGACAAAAACGATGTCTTAGGGGCATCTTCAAGTCTTATATGTAAGATTTAGCGTGTTGCTTCAATGGTACTCTCGCTCGGAAATAAAAGAAAAATCGAATTTTTTCTTTGTATTTCTCTCGCTTATTCGTACCTTTGCAGTCTATATAAATAAGGTATAAGAAAACAGATAATATTATGGCAAAGAAAGCATTATTGATGATTCTCGACGGATGGGGAATCGGCAAACATGGTAAAGGTGACGTAATCTACAACACACCAACACCGTATCTTGACTATCTGACAGCCGTTTCGGCACACTCACAACTCGCTGCTTCAGGCGAAGATGTAGGTCTGCCCGACGGACAAATGGGTAACTCTGAGGTGGGACACCTCAATATCGGAGCAGGACGCGTGGTATATCAAGACCTCGTAAAGATTAACCGTGCATGCAAAGATGGCTCTATCATGGACAACGCACAGGTAAAGGCAGCTTATACCTATGCCAAGGAAAACGGTAAAAAGCTCCACCTCATGGGATTGACATCAAATGGCGGCGTACACTCAAGCCTCGATCATTTGTTTAAACTCATTGAAGTGGGAAAAGCATACGGACTGAAGAATCAGACCTTCATCCACTGCTTTATGGATGGTCGCGATACCGACCCGAAGAGTGGTAAGGGATTCATTGAGCAGCTCACCAAGGTGTGTGCAGACAATGATGCTGCCATTGCCGACATCGTGGGACGTTTCTATGCCATGGACCGTGACAAGCGTTGGGAACGTGTGAAAGAGGCTTACGACCTGATTGTGAAGGGCGAAGGCAAACAGTCGGCTGACATGGTGGCTGCCATGCAGGAGTCATACGATGAGGGCGTGACCGACGAATTTATCAAACCTATCCACAACAGTAGCGTCAACGGTGTGATTGAAGAAGGCGATGTGGTTATCTTCATCAACTTCCGCAACGACCGCGCTAAGGAACTTACCGTTGTGCTCACCCAGCAGGATATGCCCGAACAGGGTATGCAGACCGTGAAGAATCTGCAATACTACTGCATGACTCCATACGATGCATCGTTCCAGGGTGTACACATCCTCTTCCCCAAAGAGAATGTGGAAGATACACTCGGCGAATATCTCTCTCGCCAAGGCAAGAAACAGTTGCACACTGCAGAGACAGAGAAGTATGCACACGTGACATTCTTCTTTAACGGCGGACGCGAGCAACCTTACGAAGGTGAGGACCGCATACTCGTGCCATCTCCTAAAGTGGCTACTTACGACCTCAAGCCAGAGATGAGTGCCTACGAGGTGAAGGATAAATTGGTGGCAGCCATCAATGAAAACAAGTATGATTTCATCGTGGTAAACTTCGCCAATGGCGACATGGTGGGTCATACCGGTGTTTACAACGCTATCGCTAAGGCAGTATGGGCTGTTGACCACTGCGTGAAAGACGTGATTGAGGCTGCTAAAGCCAACGACTACGAGGCTATCATTATTGCCGACCACGGTAATGCTGACAATGCTATCAACCCCGATGGCACACCAAACACAGCACACTCACTCAATCCCGTTCCATTCATCTATGTGACCAACAACAACAGCGCTACCGTGAAAGACGGTCGTCTGGCTGACGTTGCTCCATCTATCCTCCACATTATGGGACTGGAGAAGCCTGCCGATATGACGGGTGAAAACCTGATAGAAGACTAATCTATATCAAGTATAAAACATTCCGAAGAGTGCAAAGCCCTATGGGTTTTGTGCTCTTTGCCTTTTATAGATGATCCATTTGAAAGCCACATCGCTCTGCAAAGTAAATTGGTTTGCTGAGGAAAACAAATTGATTTGCTGAGCAAAGTAAATTGATTTGCTGAGCAATTCAAATTGATTTGCTGATCTGTATGACGTTTTTGATGTTGTAAAATGCAGTAGGAGAGTGATTTATATCATATCTTCAGACCATGAAAAATCGCTGTCTTTTCATGCTGCGAAATAAAAGCTTGTATATTAGCGAATTTTCAGCAACAGAAAAGTTGCCGACAGAAGCCCATCAACACCACGCACTGACGACCGTCACGGCGGTTGCGAGCATCGGAAAAGCGAGGCTGGCAGACTAAGAAACAAAGATGCTGATTTGGCATTATGAAATATTTTGCGTAACTTCGCAGCCAGAAATATACACCCTGACCGATGGGCTGAACGGGGACTGAAACGATAGGATGACATCTTGTCAGCACCACGATTCAACCGCACGACCTATCGGCCATAAATGCAGAACAAGCAATGAACGTAGAGATAGAACCATCATGGGCGCAACGGTTGAAGCCGGAATTTGACAAACCCTATTTTCAACAACTCACCCAAACGGTGCGCATGGAGTACAGCCAGTATTCATGTTTTCCCCCAGGACGACTGATATTCAATGCCTTCAACCTTTGTCCGTTCGACAAAGTGAAGGTGGTCATTCTCGGCCAGGACCCGTATCACGAGCCAGGACAGGCTCATGGACTGAGCTTCTCGGTGCTCGACGGTGTGCGTTTCCCTCCCTCATTGCAGAATATCTTTAAGGAGATTCACGATGATTTGGGTACGGATATGCCTTTTTCGGGCGATTTGACGCGATGGGCACAACAGGGTGTGTTGCTGCTCAATGCCACACTTACCGTGCGTGCGCACCAAGCCAACAGCCATGCTGCCTTTGGTTGGCAACAGTTTACCGACGCTGCCATCCGTGCACTGGCTACCGAACGCGAGGGCGTGGTCTATATGTTGTGGGGCGGATTTGCACGCGGCAAGGCTTATATGATAGATAAGCAGCGCAATCTTGTATTGGAGTCTGTCCATCCTTCTCCACTTAGCGCCAACCGCGGCGGATGGTTTGGACAACATCAGTTCTCGCGTTGCAATGCCTATCTGACCGAACATGGACAGCAACCTATCGTATGGTAAACCCGAAAATAGATAAATGATGAAGATACCACCTATTATAGATATTGACGGCATACTGGTGTCGTCGGACATACTGACAGAGTGTTTTTGTTGCGACCTCGATGCCTGTAAGGGTATCTGTTGCGTGGAAGGTGATGCCGGTGCACCGGTCACTACCGATGAAGTGATGGCTATTGAGGACAGTCTCGATACCGTTTGGGAAGACCTTTCGGCATCGGCACAAGCCGTAATCGACCGTCAGGGCGTGGCTTACAGCGATCCCGATGGCGACTTGGTGACGAGTATTGTGGGCGGAAAAGACTGCGTGTTTACTTGTTACGACAACGGATGTTGTCTCTGTGCACTGGAACGTGCCTATCGCAATGGTAAGGCGAAATTCTGTAAACCCATCAGTTGTGCACTCTATCCCATTCGCGAGAAACGATTCTCCAGTGGACTCGTAGGACTGAACTACAACCGTTGGGCGGTGTGTAAAGATGCGGTGAAGAAAGGAAACGAGTTGCAACTTCCTGTCTATCGTTTCCTCGAAGGTCCGTTGACACGTCGCTTTGGCGAAGCGTGGTATAAAGAACTCTGTGAAGTGGCACAGCAGTTGTTGGCTGCCGAATAGCATTCAGGTAGCCCATGCCACTTGTTGGAGGGAGCAGGTCGCTATGAACGGCGGTATTCCGAGGGACTCATACCGACGTGCTCCTTGAAGAACTTTCCGAGAAACGACTGATTGGGAAAGTTCAATGCTTCAGCAATCTCCTTGATATTCATATTCGTATTCTTCAGCAACACGCGCAATTCGCGGGTCACATAACTGTTGATCCACTCGTAAGGCGTACGCTTGCTCACCTTTTTGATGGCTTCCGACAGATATTTCGGCGTGATGCAGAGTTGCTCTGCATACCAGCTGACACGGCGCTCGCTGCGGAAATTGGCTTCGAGCAAATGGATAAACTGTGTGAAGAGTTGGCTGCCGCGCAACACACGGTGCTCGGTTGGCTTGCGCGTGTGATAGACCAAGTCGCTCAAATCGTAGAACATGGCAAGCAGAAGGGTGGATACTAACTTCTTGCGGTAATGGTGCCCCTTGTTCTCCAACTTACCCTTGATGAAGTTGTAGTAGTTGCTGAAGGTGGTCATCTCTGATTCAGTCAGGCTCACCACATGGTTGTTGAGCGAGAAAAGCAGCAACGACGACATGTCGGTGATGTCTTTCATAAACTCATAGTAGAAATCCTTGGACAGCATGATACACTGCGCTTTGAGGTCTGCCGATGGCACAAAGCGCTCGACAATATGTCGGTCGGAAATCATGATGAGGTCGCCAGGATTGACAGTGACCTCTTGGGTGTCGATAGAACATACGGCATGACCCTCCTGACAAAGGGCTATCAGGATGAAGTTCATGCGCTTAGCCTCTTTCGGAATAGGCGCTTCGGCAATCTCTTCGCTCAACACAATGTCGTCGTCGAAGAAATGTATGTTCTGCCAATGCTTGGTATTCTGCAGGTTGGTTTCTACTATTTTTTGCTTTTCCATGTTGTTACTGTTTTTGTTTCACCGGCTTTCAGTGTCAGTACGGCTTGGTCTTGACCGCAAACCAATGTTACTTTGCCTGATGCTTTGGCGGTGACAGTCACCATGGTGGGGCGTCCTTCCTGCCAGGTCATTGCCACATCGTAGCCTCCGCGAGCGCAGAGTCCAATCACACTGCCGTTGCTCCAAGCGGAAGGTAAGGCAGGTAGCAGCTCGATGGTTGCCTTGCCGCCCTCATAACTGCTTTGCACCAACATCTCGGCAACACCGGCTGTTCCACCGAAGTTACCGTCAATCTGGAACGGGGGATGGGCATCGAACAGGTTGGGGTAGGTGCCGCCAGCATGGGGCAACGTAGAGTTGCGGTCTTCTTCAGAGCGCACAGGAGTGAGCAGCTTGCGATAGATGCGGTAAGCGCGCTCGCCATCGTGGAGACGTGCCCATAGGTTGATGCGCCAACCGGTGCTCCAACCTGTGGTTTCATCACCCTTCTGGATGAGCGTTTGGCGGCATGCTTCCTGCAAACGGGCATCTTGCAGATGGTGGCCGGGATAGAGGCCGATGAGATGTGACTGGTGGCGATGTTTCGGATCCTTATCGCGCCAGTCGTAATACCACTCGTTGAGATCGCCATCCTTACCGATGGTATAGGGGCGCAACTGGTTCAGGCGGCGCTGCATGGCCGACAGTTGCGATGATTTGGCACCAATGGTGCGAAGTGCCTCCATGAGGTTTACTTTCAGTTCGCGTATGATGGCGAGGTCGGCTGTGCCGCCGTAGCAGGTCACACCCATGTAGCCTTGGTCGGTGATATATTCGTTTTCGGGAGAAGTAGAAGGCGCTGTGATGAGTTGGCGCTTACCGGATTGCTTGGGATCTTCTATCAGCCAGGCATCGCAGAAATCGTGGGCACCCTCCATCAGTGGCAGGGCAATCTGGCGCAGATAGTTGCGGTCGCGAGTGAAGAGGTAACGCTCCCACAGGGTGTTGACAAGCCATGCGCCACCCATGTTCCAACAGCTCCACATCGGACTCTCGCGGTTTTCTCCCACAGGATTGGTCATTGCCCATAAATCACTATTATGGCAGGCACACCAACCACGGTCTATGCCATAGAAATGGTGGGCGGTATGCTTGCCGTTTTCTGCCAGTGCTTGTATGAAAGCATCAAGCGGTTGCGCCATTTCTGCTAAGTTGGTGGTGAAGGCGGGCCAGTAGTTTTCCTCCAAATTGATGTTCATGGTGTAGTTGCTGCGCCATGGCGACCACAAATGTGGCGTCCACAGGCCTTGCAGATTGGCAGGTATGCCGGGCGTGCGCGAACTGCTGATGAGCAGATAGCGACCATATTGGAAGTAAAGCGTTTCGAGATAGGCATTGCCGCGAGGTATGGGCAATGGTTTTCCATCGGCAGTTTTTCCATCGGCGGGAGGCAGTTGTGGCACTTGTGACCGCAACAGGCTATCGGTAGTGACGGTGGGTAGCTCGCCACCGAGGTTGAGTTTCACGCGGTTGTAGTATTGCTGATAGTCGCTGACATGGGCGCTGCGCACTTGTTCGTAGTTGGTGTTGGCAGTGTGCCAAGCATCGTCGGCAGCATTTTCCAAATAGGGTGCTCCGGCTGTGACGGGGTGGTTGCGGGGACCGTTGTAGCTTGTGGCATTGACAAAATAGATGGTTGCTTCGCTGCCGTGACGCAGTGTCAGGCCCTCACTATCGGCGGTGACGGCGCCATCGGTCTCGCAGAGGCGCACAATGGTGCAAAAGTGGACACTCTCTTTTGCATCGCCAGTGGCATGACCAGTCATGGTGAGCTGTCCGCCCTGACTGGCTTTCACCTCATGAGGCAGTTGCGAACCGAGGGCAATACGGAAGTTGAGCGCTCCTTTCTCGCTGGCTGTCAGTCGGATGGCAATAGTGCGGTCGGGATTTGATGCGATATATTCGCGTGTAAAGGTCACGCCGTTACGGTCGAAACGGTCGGAGGCAATGGCTCGGTCGATATCGAGTGTGCGCTGATAACGCTTCACTTTGCCTTCGTTCCAATCGTAGAGATGAACCGTGGCAAGCGGCTGGTAGTGGGCTGAGTTATGGCCTTCCACATGCAACTGCAGGCTGTCGGCACGCTGATAATCCTCGGCAAAGAGGGCTTTGCGTATTTCGGGAATCCACTTGGAGGCACCTGCTCCTTCGTTGTGATCTACAGGACTGCCGGTCCAAAGCGTGATATCGTTGAGATAGAGAAGGCAGTCGTCGGTGCCGCCATATACTAATGCACCCATTTTACCATTACCGATAGGCAGCGATTCTTCGAAGAATTGTGCTGGACGGTTGTAGGTGAGGCGCATCGGGAGTTGTTGGGCTGAAGTGCTGATGGCTGTGAACAGCGACAGGAGCAATAGGATTTTTTTCATATTTACAGTCTTATTCAGGCGTAATTTTGATGTTGGTATAAGTTGTTATGTTAGTCTTTGACACATCTGTAATCTGTGTGATAGACCTCCAAAATGATACACACGAGGGCGGACACCATTGCTGGTTCCGCCCTCGTGTTGATATGGTAGTTGGCCTTTATGCATCAATATTGGCATAGGTGGCGTTCTTCTCGATGAATTCGCGACGTGGTTCTACGTCGTCGCCCATAAGCATGGAGAAGATTTCGTCTGCCTCGGCGGCATTCTCGACAGTAACCTGTTTGAGCAAACGGTTGGCAGGATTCATTGTCGTCTCCCACAGTTGCTCGGCATTCATCTCACCAAGACCTTTGTAACGCTGTGTGTGCAGACTCTTATCGTCATCGCGACCATCCACGTATTTGTCGATGAAAGCCTGGCGCTGTTGGTCGGTATAGCAGTATTCTGATATCTTCTTGTAGGTGCACTTGTATAGTGGTGGAGTAGCAATATACAGGTGACCGCCCTGAATAATCTGGGGCATGAAACGATAGAACAATGTCATGATGAGGGTGTCGATGTGTGAACCATCGACGTCGGCATCGGTCATGATGATGATCTTGTCGTAGCGCAGCTTGTCGATATTGGCTTCACGGTCGCCTTCGCCTTCAACGCCAAAGCGTACACCGATACTCTGGATGATGTTCATCACTGATTCGGCTTCGAATACGCGATGCCACTGAACCTTCTCAACATTAAGGATCTTACCACGCAAAGGTAGGATGGCTTGGAAGTGACGGTCGCGACCTTGCTTGGCAGAACCACCGGCTGAGTCACCCTCGACAAGGAAGATTTCACACTCCTTCGGGTCTTTATTGGAACAGTCGGCAAGTTTGCCAGGGAGTCCACCACCCGTCATGGGGTTCTTGCGCTGTACACTTTCGCGGGCTTTGCGGGCTGCAATACGTGCTGTGGCAGCCAGAACAACCTTGTCGCAGATGAGCTTTGCCTCCTTGGGATGCTCCTCCAGATAGTTGCTCAATGCTTCGCCAACTGCCTGCTGAACGGCACCTGCTACTTCAGAGTTGCCCAACTTGGTCTTGGTCTGACCTTCAAACTGTGGTTCGGCTACCTTGATAGAGATAACAGCGGTAAGACCTTCGCGGAAATCCTCACCTGCAATTTCTATCTTTGCCTTCTCGATTTGCTTGGAAATCTGCGGATCGGCATCGGCATAAGCCTTCAGCGTGCGGGTCAATGCCATACGGAAACCTGTCAGGTGGGTACCACCTTCGATGGTATTGATATTGTTGACGTAGGAGTGAATGTTTTCGGTATAGTCGGTATTGTACATCACGGCAACCTCAATGGGGACTCCTTGCTTTTCAGTCTTCAGATAGATTACATCGTCGAAAAGGTGGGTGCGATGGCGATCAACGTAGCGCACAAACTCTTTCAAACCGTCTTTGGCATGGAATACTTCTTCCTTAGTCTTGCCTTCTTCGTCGGGACGCATGTCGCGCAACGTGATGGTGATACCGGCATTCAGATAAGCCAACTCGCGCATACGCTTGGCGATGATGTCATACTTGTAGATGGTGGTGGTAAAGATATTGGGATCGGGCCAGAACTGCTGGCGAGTTCCGGTCTTATCGGTGTCGCCCACAATCTTAACGTCGTAAAGGGGCTTGCCCTTCTCGTATTCCTGCTGGTAGATATGACCGTTGCGGAACACCTGTGACATCATGTGGGTAGAAAGTGCATTCACACAACTTACACCTACACCATGCAGACCACCGCTGACTTTATAACTTCCCTTGTCGAACTTACCACCGGCGTGGAGCACGGTCATAACAACCTCAAGGGCCGATTTGTGCATTTTTTTGTGCTGGTCAACGGGGATACCACGACCGTTATCCTGCACGGTTATAGATTCATCTTCGTTGATCGTTACTTCAATATGTGTGCAATAGCCTGCCATCGCTTCGTCGATGGAGTTGTCAACGGTCTCGTTCACCAAATGGTGCAAACCCTTTTCACTGATATCGCCGATGTACATCGCTGGGCGTTTGCGCACGGCTTCAAGTCCCTCGAGCACTTGAATATTGCTCGCGGAATAGTTGCTTTCTTTCGTAATGTCTTCTGCCATTGTTATTTTAGAGCTATTATAGGTTGCAAAGATACAAAAAATCTGCGACTTATCAGAATCTTTTGCGCACAAAAATAACAAAGACCACATCCTTTTTGCAGAATGTGGTCTTTGGGAGAATATTCTTGGATTGTTTTTATCCGAGTTTGTTGATGTACTTGGTGAGGCTTGACTTCAAGTTAGCTGCCTTGTTCTTATGGATGATGTTGCGCTTTGCGAGCTTGTCCAGCATCTTCTGTACGCAAGGATACAGCTTGGTAGCTTCGTCCTTGTCGGTTATGGCACGCAGTTTGCGAACAGCGTTGCGCATGGTCTTTGCATAGTAGTGATTGTGCAGGGCTTTAACTTTGTCCTGACGGATTCTCTTAAGAGATGACTTGTGGTTTGCCATTGTTGTTGAATTGTTTAAAATTGATAATGTTGATTTAAAGCTTCTGGGTCTTGCGTTAAAATAACTGCCCTGGGCGGTCTCTATTAAGGATGTACCTAAAATAAAAACCTCCGTCACCTTTTCCCGATTATTATCAGTAGCGCATCGCTGCGCAGATGGCGGACTTAAATGTTGTAGTCCCTAGGAGAGTCGAACTCCTCTTTAGAGAATGAAAATCTCTCGTCCTAACCGATAGACGAAGGGACCATGCGTTTTCTTAGCGGGTGCAAAGGTACGGTATTTTTTTTATTCTGCAAAACTTTCTCGCAAAAAAATGCATTTTATTCGTGTTTTTTTTGTAATTTCGCCCTCATGATAGCAAAAACAGACGCAATAGTGCTGCATACCATTAAATATGGTGATAAGAAAATTATAGTCGATATGTTTACCAAAGAAATGGGTAGAATGGCGTTTGCCGTGACTGTAAGCAGCAAGAATACGGGAAAGATGAAGAAGCAGTATTTCCAACCGATGACTATGTTGGAACTGACTTGTGACCTCAGGCCTGGACAGCAGTTGCAACGACTGAAAGACGTGAGGTTGACGGCTCCGGCATCTTCCATTTGCCTCTGTGCTGATAAGTTAGCTATTGCGCTCTTTGTTGCTGAGTTCCTGTATTACAGTCTCCGATCGGAGCAACGCAATGTGACGCTCTATGATTATATTTGTGACTCATTGCAGTGGTTGGATGCTGCAAATGACGGTTATGCCAACTTCCATCTGACGTTTCTCATGCGCATTTCAAGATTTCTGGGTTTCTTTCCTAATCTTGAAGATTATCATGAAGGATGTGTGTTTGATATGAGAAACAGTTGTTTCTCTATGACGGTTCCTATGCATCACGACTTTATTGCGGCTGACGATGCGGCATTGTTGCAACAGTTGATGCGGATGAATTTTGCCACCATGCGGCTTTTCCGTATGTCGAGACATGAACGAAATCGTATTGCGGAAGTGCTCGTGGAATATTACAGAATACATATTCCGGGATTCCCTATGCTTAAGAGTCTTGAGGTGTTGCAACAATTGTTCGACTGATTGCTGGTGTGTGTCATGGGTTTAAACGAACTCTGACTGGTGTTGGATAGATGTTCGATAGGTGTTGATAGACGTTGTTGAAAATGTATCGAACATCTGTGTAATGGCTTGTCAATTAAAAGATTAAGCAAGGAAGATGTTTGGTGCTGACAAAATGAATGACTTGCGCGTGTGCGTATATGTACGTGTGTGCGCGCGTATATCATTAATGTGATGGTTATGGGATTTCGATAGCTTGGTTATTATACAATCGGCGGACACCCTTATCAACAAGGTGTCCGCCGATGGTTGTATATGATATGTGGTGTTATGCAAACACGATAGTTCCCTGTATGTCTTCCTTAGGGGTTTCATCTACAGTAGTGGGATGTCCGTTTGCCTGATTGTGGATGTTTTCCAGTATCTCGCGTGTGCGCTTGTAGGTGGGACTTTGTTCTACTGCTGAGATGACATTCTCGTTATCGAGGTCTTCGGCATTAAAGCGATAGATATGCGGGCGACGACGGTAGCGTGTCTTGTTGGGGGTGTCGTGATAGTATCGGTCTCGGCGATCTTCCCTCTTGGCTTGTGCTTCGATGGCATCGGCATCTTCTTGGGCGAAGCGGTCTTTTATGTGGTCTTTCATGCCTTCCACATGTTCTACACCAAAACCAGTGGCAAGGATAGTGACCTTTACCTTCTTTTCCAATTCAGGATTGATGGCAAGTCCCCACTTGATTTCAAAGTCGCTAAACTTCTCCATGAACTCGTTGACATCGCCCATTTCATCCATCATCAGGCCGTTGCCATTCTTTCCACCTGCGAATGTGATGTTGAGAAGAATCTTCTTGGAGTTGAAAACATCTTTCTCGTTGAGCAAAGGTGAGTTGATTGCGGCTTCGATGGCTTTCTTTACACGACCTTCGCCCTCACCGTAACCTGTTGACATGATGGCCACACCACCGTCTTTTAATACGGTCTTCACATCGTTGAAGTCAAGGTTGATCAGTCCATGCTCGGTGATAATCTCAGAAATGGACTTTGCTGCTATTGACAATGTGTCGTCGGCTTTTCCGAAAGCGTCCTGTACGGACAGGTCGGGATATATCTCGCGAAGGCGGTCATTGTTGATGACAAGCAGGGCATCAACATGCTTGGCCATTTCTTCTACGCCGTCGAGGGCTTGGTCTATCTTTTGCGTGCCTTCCCAACGGAAGGGAATTGTCACGATACCTACAGTCAGAATGTCCATCTCTTTGGAGATGCGTGCAATGACAGGTGCGGCACCTGTACCTGTACCACCGCCCATTCCGGCAGTGATGAATGCCATGCGGGTACCATCGTTGAGCATTTCTCGAATGTCATCTGCGCTCTCTTCGGCAGCCTTTCGGGCTTTTTCGGGTTTGTTGCCGGCACCGAGTCCTTCTTTGCCCAACTGCAGATGGACAGGGACGGGAGAGTCGTTGAGGGCTTGGTTGTCGGTGTTGCAGAGCACGAAGGTTACATCGTGGATGCCTTTCCGATACATGTGGTTGACTGCGTTGCCGCCTCCGCCACCTACACCGATGACCTTGATGATGCTGTTGCTCTTGTCTGGATCGCCAAAATCCAATATATTGTTTGTATTATTTGTCTCGCTCATAATTCTTTGATTTTGTGGTTTAGTCTTCATCCTTGGTAAACTCCTGGCCGACTTTCTTCAGCCATCCCATCATCTTGCCGACAGGATTGTTCTTCTTGCGCTCTTCGGCTGCAGCACGGGCTTTTGCTTCTTCTGCCTCGCGTTTTTTGTCTTCTTCCTGCTTCTTTCGCTTGGCTTCTTCTGCAAGGGCTCTTTCGTCTGCTGTAGGAACTACTCCAGGAGGAATCTCGCCGACTGTGCGTACTGGACGATGGATGCCTTGTGTGACAGTGGCGGTATGTTCGCCGGTGCTAAAGAGGTCGGTCTTGTCTGCGAGATCGCCACCGGCACAATTGATGTCTCCCTTTGCCAATATTCCAAGTACGGTATTCATTGTTCCGTCTTTGGCTGTTATCTCGGGCTGGTTGCCTGTGATGGTCATGTTGACGGTCTTAGCAATGCGAATCTTTTCGATATTGGTATAGGAACGGAATGCCTTTTCTATATTCTTCATCTTAGAACCGCCACCGGTGAGGATGATGCCACCCAGCAGTTTGTCGCAGTATTTGTCGGGTATCTGATACAATACATTGGCGATAATCTCTTCTATGCGACTTTCGACAATCTCGATAAACTTACTGCTTTCTACCTGACGGTCACTGTCGATGGGATATTTCTTCTCATTGTCGATTTCATTGGGATCAGTAAAGGCTGAGGCATATTTCAGCTTCATTTCCTCTGCATCGTTTTCTTCTATTGACAGGGATGCGATGTCCTTGGTGACATTGTTGCCGCCCAATGGGATGACTGCCAGATGGCGCAGCACATTTTGCCAATAGACACTAACTGTGGTGGTGTCGGCTCCAAGATCTACCAGGACGCAACCTGAACGCTTTTCTGCTTCGGTCAGTACTGCATCGGCAAGTGCAAGAGGGGCAAGGAATAGTTCGGCAACATTAATCTTAGCGGTCTTGAAGCAGAGGTTGAGATTATTGTTGAGGGTCTTGCGCTGAAGGATGTTCAAAAAGTTTCCTTCAATATGACTACAGGGAATGCCTACAGGATCAAGTTGGTTTTGTGTATCAACCTTGTATTCTTGTACTGCAACGTCGATGGTTTCCAAATCGGGATATTCCATATTGCGGTTGGAATCCAAAAGGTCGTTGACCATTGATTCCGTCACAATAGTATCTGCAGGCAAATCTTTAGTGATAACGTTATGTACAGAACGGATAGACTGCCCACCTACGCCGACATATACGCATTTGATGCTTGTCTTGAGTTGGGTTTCGAGCTTTTTGACAATGCTGTTTAGGCTTTTGGCTGTCTTGTCGATATTGTTCACATAACCTTTTCTGATGAACGAAGAGGAATCTTCTTTCACCACGGCCAGCACTTGTGTGCTGCCATCCAGGTTCTTCTTTCCTGCGATACCAGTCATCTTGGATGATCCTAGTTCGATTGCGACGATAAAATCTTTTGGCATCTCTATATCTATATTTTACGGTTTGCTTGTTTTGTTCTTTTTGCAGATAATCTGGTTGTTGAATTCCAGATTGATGTAGGAGTATTTATTCCAGCCAGCGACATTCAGGCCGTAACGGTAGAATTTCTCCAGACGTGTAAGTTTCTGGGGAATGTCGGTGGGTGGTCCCAGATAGACTATATGGTTGCCTACACGAGGCACCATCTCTATTGTTCCGTCATGCAATACGTTGAGTTGTTCTATCTGGTTGTTCCAGAAACGGTCATGCAACAGGTTCTCTCCGATAGGTGCTAAATATCTCTTTGCGTAATTCCTGTTGAAGTGACCTGTGGCAATGACGAGGTCGCTGGTGTAGTGCGTGTTGGGCATTACATTTCCCTTTTCGTCGAGGTAATAGTCATCGCCATTCTCTGCTTTGATGCGCATGACAGGAAGACGCTGGTTGAGTAGAATGATGACTTTACCGCCTTGCGTCTTATAGCATTGTGCTTCCTTGACAAAAGGATTGAGTAACAGCGACTCTTCGATAGCTCGCACGTTGACTTGCGACATGGGCTGCCCCTGTGGGTAGAGTTTATTGGCCTTCAGTTGCGATTCTATTTCTGACTCACCAAGGAATCCCTCCGCCATTCCGTCGGTGATGCGGATATCCACACGGGTGCATACTGCTTTCTGGTCTTGCGGTTCATTGAAAACCGTGATGGCCAGAAACAGATAGACAGCCAGAGCGATATCTATCACGATAATGGCGGATTTCTTCCAGTTGATGTTCATTACTTGCTGTTGACGTTGTTTATTATTGTTGTTTCTCTTTCAGTATCTTGGTGATTTGTGGCACTTGATTGTCAAGGTCACCGGCACCAAGCACGATGAGTACATCAAACGAATGGTCCTTGATGTATTGGAGCACATCTGATTTGGCTATCATGTGCTTCTCTATTCCAGGACGCAGGTTGTCGTAGATGAGTTGTGAAGTCACACCTTCGATAGGTTGTTCACGTGCAGGATATATCTCGGTGAGAATGACTTCATCCAAAAGACTCAGCGCATTGGCGAAGTCCTTATAGAAATCTCTTGTGCGAGTGTAAAGGTGCGGCTGGAAGATTGCAGTAATCTTACGGTCGCTATAGAGTTCGCGAATGCTCTTGGCACTCTGATAAATCTCTTTAGGATGGTGGGCATAGTCGCTGAGGAATACTATCTTGTCGTTCTTCAACTTAAAGTCGAAACGACGTTCTACACCACCATAGGTCTGCATGCCGTAGCGCAGTTCTTCGGCTGTACAACCTGAGAGCTGTGCCATGGCCATGGCTGCCACACCATTTTCGATATTGATGGGCACGGGTTGTCCCAATTGTACATCCTTCACACATTCGATGGGTGATATGAAGTCGAAGGTGATTTCGCCGTTGGCGATACGAATATTTTCTGCATGGAAGTCACCTTCATGAAGGGAATAATCGTACCGGTTTACACCTTCTTGCAGGTTTTCCTTCATCTCAAGGTCGCGATGGATGATGAGATTGCCACCTGGCTGTATCAGTTCGGTATAATGGCGGAAACTCTCAAGATAGGCTTCCTTAGTGCCGTAGATATCCAAATGGTCAGGGTCGGTAGCGGTGATGACTGTCATCCATGGACTGAGCCAATGGAATGAACGGTCGAACTCATCGGCTTCTATTACCACATAATCGGAATTGGAAAGAATGTAATTGGTGCCATAGTTCTTGGAGATACCACCCAAGAAGGCATTGCAGTCTAAATGGCTCTGATGCATGATATGTGCACACATGGTAGATGTGGTGGTCTTACCATGAGTACCTGCCACACAGAGGCCTTTGTGTTCACGAGTCAATGTACCGAGCACTTGTGCACGCTTTTCTACTTCAAAACCGTTTTGACGGAAATATTGCAGTTCCTGATGGTCGGAAGGTATGGCTGGTGTGTAGATTACTAGACATGTCTGTGGTTGCTTGCAGGCATGGGGAATCTCATCGATATTTTCTTCGTAATGAATGAGCATGCCTTCACGTTCCAATTGTAGAGTTAAGGCACTTGGGGTTTTGTCGTAGCCGGCAACAACCAATCCACGATGTATGAAATAACGGGCGATGGCGCTCATGCCTATGCCACCAGCTCCGATGAAATATACAGCTTTGATGTCTTTAATTTCCATTGTTTGCTAATCTTATCACTTCTTTGGCGATGATTTCTGCCGAATCGGGCAGTGCGAGTTTTAATATATTCTCTTTAAGCGATGTGAGCTTGGCATTGTTGCCTACTGTCTCGATGGCCAAAGGCAAGAGCTTGGTTGCTGCTTCGGCATCTTTTACATAGAGTGCCGCATCGGCATCTACCAGTGCCATGGCATTTTTAGTCTGGTGGTCTTCGGCTACATTCGGGCTGGGGACGAGAATGACGGGCTTGCCTATGAGGCAGAATTCAGAGATGCTGCTTGCTCCGGCACGGCTGATGACGAGGTCGGCTGCTTTGTAAGCTACTCCCATATCGCTGATGAAGTCGGTAACGATGAGATTGTCAGGCCTACCGTCATGAGCTAACTGATCCATAATGGCGGCATGATAGTATTTACCTGTTTGCCAGATAAACTGTACGTCGCTCTTGCGAATGAGGTCGAGATGCTGCATCACACTATCGTTGATGGTGCGTGCACCCAAGCTACCACCTACCAACAGAATAGTTTTACGGTTGGCATCCAAACCGAATGAACGTACGGCATCTTCGTGAGATGTCGTAGTGTCGAGTAGAGACTGGCGCACGGGATTGCCCGTCTTCACAATCTTGTCGGCTGGGAAGAAACGTTCCATGTGGTCATATGCTACACAAATTTTCTCGGCTTTCTTGGCGAGAAGTTTGTTGGTAACACCAGCATACGAGTTCTGTTCTTGAATAAGACAGGGAATGCCCATAGCAGCAGCCTTGTTGAGGGTAGGGCCACTGGCATATCCACCAACTCCTACAGCTACTTGCGGTTTGAAGTCGTTTATGATGTGCTTGGCCATGCGCTGGCTCTTCCATATTTTGTAGAGCACCTTGAAATTCTTTAGTAGATGCTTACGGTCAAAACCGCAGATGGGAAGACCCTTGATGTCGTAGCCTGCAGCAGGCACACGTTGCATCTCCATGCGTCCTAATGCTCCTACAAATAGAATTTTTGCATCTGGACGTAATGTCTTTAAAGCGTTAGCTATGGACACGGCAGGAAAAATGTGTCCTCCCGTTCCGCCGCCGCTGATTATAACTCTAAGCTCTTTACTCATACCTTATATATAGTATTTTGCAAAATTACAACTTTATTTCGTCATTGCCGAATTCTCGTTGCATTTTTTATCAACATTCTTGTCTTTCTTGATTTTAGCCGTACGGCTGACGCTGAGGATGACACCAATATAAGCGCAGTTGATGATCGTTGACGAACCACCTTTTGATACCAATGGTAACGGTTGGCCTGTGACAGGTCCCAGACCTACTGCCACAGCCATGTTGGCTATGGCTTGTACTACGAGCAATAAGGTGAGTCCCATGACGAGAAATGCAGGAAAATAGTTCTCACATCGGTTGGCAATGCGGATGCCACGATAAAGCAATACCGTATAGAGGAAAATGACGCCAATAGCTCCGAACAATCCCAATTCTTCAATAATGATGGCAAAGATGAAATCAGAATATGCCTGTGGTAGGTAGTCGCGCTCTACCGATTTTCCAGGTCCGATGCCGATGATATTGCTGGTGGCAATAGCTATGTTGGCGTGTGCTACCTGGGCATCCTTACCTTGTATATCGAAGTCTTTTGGGGCTACGTCTGGTTTATTGAAACTCAGAATACGTCCTTTCCAAGTATCAGCACGGTGGAGAATCTTGTCGGCAAAATTTTTCTTTCTCGGGGCTTCTACTTTTTCGGTCTTGGCCTTACTCTCCATGGCAGGTTCTTCCTGATGTCCCGCCACCATGACGAAAGTAAGAACAGCAACTCCCAGACTGGCGCATAAAGCAAAGAGACGGAACAGTTGTCTCCATGGTACTCGACCGATTATCATCATCAAAGCTACAACGAAAAAGAGCAACATGGCTGTTGAAAGGTTCTCAAGACCAATCAGAATACATATGCCAACGGTATAGAACATGATGTATTTGAAGGCTTTGAGATCGGCCCTGTCTTCTCGTTGCATGACTGCCAGTACTTGTGCAGTTGCAAGCACTACCGTTCCTTTTGCCAGTTCGGATGGCTGGAACGACAGTCCTATGATATTGAGACTTCGATTTGCTCCGTTGATGGTTTCTCCGCCAACTAATACAACAATCAGCAATAATGCGCTTAGGAATAATAGCGGTACTATCATCAGTTTGAAATAACGACAAGGTATAAGTGGCATGACGAGTGCAACAGCAAAGCCAGCGATGATGGTTCCTGCATGAAACACGATAGGGCCGATGTAGTTCTGACTTCTGTAGGTTTGTTGACTTGAAGCCGAGAAAACTTCGACGATACTGACCATGCAGAGGAAGAAGAAGACCATCCAGATGACCTTGTCGCCTTTGAAGATATTGCTGATCTTAAAGTTCATTGCTTTTGTTGTTGATATAGCTTCTATGATGTGTTATAAATTTCTGACCAGCGTCTTGAACTGTTCGCCGCGGTCTTCCATGTTTTTGAATAAGTCGAATGATGCACAGCACGGACTCAGCAGAACAGTCATACCCGGTTCTGCCATTTCGTAGCAGGCTTCTACACATTCTTTCATAGAATGGGTGTCGCGTACTGGTATTCCGAGATTGTCGAAATTGTCGTGTAACTTCTTATTGTCGGCTCCAAGATATACAATGCCAGCACATTTCTCTTTTACTAATGGGATGATAGGACTATAGTCGTTGCCCTTGTCTTTTCCGCCAATGATGAGGATGGTCTTGTTTTTCATTGATTCCAATGCGTACCAGCATGCATCCACATTGGTGGCTTTTGAATCGTTAATATACTGGACGCCACGTACCGAACAAACCTTTTCCAAGCGATGCTCTACGCCGGGGAAGTCGCTGAGCGACTGGCGGATAATGTCTTTCTTGATACCTGCTATGTTGGTAGCGATACCTGCAGCCAGCGAATTGTAGATATTGTGTTTGCCCGTCAGACTGAGAGACTCCTGCTCCATGTTGAATGGTTCGGGTTTCTCAATCTTGTATTCTCCTTCTTCGATGTAACCGATGCTTCCTTTTTCTTTCAGTTCGGAGAAAGGATACAGTATGGCTTTGATGTCATATTTGCTCAGTTCGTTATGGATGATGGGATCATCGTTCCAGAAGATGAAGGCATCTTGAGGCGTCTGATTCTGGATGATGCGCATCTTTGCATCTACATAATTCTGCATGCAGAAGTCATATCGGTCGAGATGGTCTGGAGTGATGTTCAGCAGAATGGCAATGTTGGCACGGAAGTCATACATGTTGTCCAACTGGAATGAACTCAGTTCGATAACGTAATAGGCATGTGGATCTTCTGCCACTTGAAGTGCCAGCGAATTTCCGATATTGCCTGCCAATCCTACATCGTATCCAGCCTCTTTGAAGATATGGTAGATGAGGCTCGTTGTGGTAGTTTTACCATTTGAACCAGTAATACATATCATTTTCGAATCGGTGTATCGACCAGCAAATTCTATCTCGCTGATGATATGAATGCCCTTCTCCTTCACTTTAACTATCATTGGTGCTGTGTCAGGGATGCCAGGACTTTTGATAATTTCATCGGCATTGAGAATCTTTTCCTCTGTGTGTTGACCTTCCTCCCATTCGATATGGTGGTCGTCCATCAGCTTTTTATACTTGTCTTTAATTTTCGACATGTCGCTGACGAACACGTCGAAACCTTCTTTCTTGGCCAGTACAGCGGCGCCTGCACCGCTTTCTCCGGCACCTAATACTACGATTCTGCTCATCTTACTTTTAATGTTATAATCGTTATTGCTGCTAATATAATGGTTGTAATCCAGAAACGGATGGTAATTTTAGATTCATGGAACGGACGATGTGGCCAGTTGCGCAACAGATAGGTACTGGTACTGTCGAGTTGTGAATCAAGTCGGCGGAATGTGTCATGGATTGGTGTGGCACGGAACACACGTACGCGCTTGCCCTTACGTTTCTGCCATTTGAACCATTGGGTCTGGATGATGACACTCAGACTCTCGATGAAGAAAATGCCACAGAGAACAGGCAACAGCAATTCCTTATGGATGATGACTGCGCATACACCGATAATGCCGCCGATCGTCAGCGAACCTGTGTCGCCCATAAAGACCTGTGCAGGGTAGGCATTATACCATAGGAATCCTATCATGGCTCCGACAAAGGCACATAGGAATACTACAAGTTCCTGTGAACCGGGAATATACATGATGTCGAAGTATGCCGCATAGACAATATGACTGCTGACGTATGCAAAGATTCCAAGTGCCACACCAATGATGGCCGAGTTGCCGGCACACATACCGTCCATACCGTCGTTGAGGTTTGCGCCGTTGCTCACAGCGGTTACTACTATAATTGTCATAACGACAAAGAGAATCCATCCGGCTGCAACTTTATGTTCTCCGCAGAATGCCATGATGTTGGAATAATCGAGATTATGGTTCTTAAAGAATGGAATAGTCGTCTGCAGCGACTTGACATTTTCAGTCTTATGCTTGATAACAACTTCTTGATTCTGTTGTTGTACAGATATATTTTCCCGTACTACAGCATCAGGACTCAGCCAAAGTGTTAATCCCACAATGAAGCCAATACTGATTTGTCCCACAATCTTATATTTGCCCTTTAGACCTTCCTTGTTCTTTTTGAAGATCTTGATATAGTCGTCGAGGAATCCAAGGAATCCCAACCATACCGTAGTGACAATCATCAGAATGAGATAGATGTTGCGCATTCTGCCCAACAGTAGGACAGGTACCAGAATGGCTACGATGATGATAATACCGCCCATGGTAGGAACACCTTTCTTTTCCACACCGAAGGGATCGATACTGGCGTCGCGAGCAGTTTCTGATATATGGTGTCGCTTCATCCAGCGAATGAATTTCTCGCCGAACCATGCCGAGATGACCAGAGATAGAATTAATGCCAGAAGTGCACGGAAGGAAATGTACGACCAGATATGTGCTCCTGGGATGTCGAATCCTTCTAAAAATCTAAACAGGTAGTATAACATAGTCTGAATTATGAGTTAAAAATATCTCTGACCACTTCGCGGTCGTCGAAATGATGTTTTACGCCTTTTATCTCTTGATAGTCTTCATGACCTTTACCTGCTATGAGGATGACATCGCCTTTTTGTGCCATCATGCAGGCGGTACGGATGGCTTCTTTGCGATCGACGATGCTCACGACCTTTTTCATCTGTTGAGGAGTGAGGCCCGCCAACATGTCGTTGATGATATCTTGTGGTTCCTCAAAGCGTGGGTTATCGCTGGTGATGATGACGCGGTCGCTCTGTTTGACAGCCTCTTGTGCCATGAGCGGGCGCTTGCCTTTGTCGCGGTTGCCTCCTGCGCCACAAACTGTGATGACGTGTCCCTCTTTGCCTTCGAGTACTTCGTGGATGGCATTAAGTACATTCTCCAATGCATCGGGAGTATGTGCATAATCTACTACGGCTGTGATTCCGTCTTTGGAACGAATCGGCTCCAAGCGTCCAGCCACGCTTTTCAGCGTACTCATCACAACGAGAACGTCTTCGGGATTCTTGCCCAGCATGACAGCAGCGCCATAGACAGCCAAAAGGTTGCTGACGTTGAACTTACCGATGAATTGCACGCCTACTTCTCGACCGTTGATTTCGAGATACATGCCTTCAAAGTGACATTCGATAATGTGTGCGCGGAAGTCAGCCATTTGGCGTATGGAGTAGGTCTTGATATTGGCTTTGCAGTTTTGAACCATGACGCTACCGTTTTTGTCATCGGCATTGGTGATGGCAAAAGCCTCTTTGGGCAGTCCGTCGAAGAATGCCTTCTTGGCGTTGCGATAGTTTTCGAAAGTCTTATGATAGTCGAGGTGGTCGCGTGTGAGATTGGTGAAGATGCCTCCTGCAAATGTCAATCCGCCGATACGTTTTTGCGCAATGGCATGGCTTGAACACTCCATGAAGGCGTATTCGCATCCAGCTTCAACCATGCGGTGGAGCAGATGATTGAGTTCGATGGGGTCTGGAGTGGTATGATCGGCTGCAATGGCTTCGTCTTCAATATAATTGCAGACGGTTGAGAGCAGTCCGCAACGGTGTCCGAACTTACGGAACATGTTGTAGAGCAATGTGGCGATGGTTGTTTTACCGTTGGTGCCAGTAACTCCCACCAGTTTGAGCTTCTTAGAAGGATTGCCGTAGAAATTGGTTGCCACCTGACCTACCACATCTTCGGTTGAAGCCACTTGCAAGTAGCTTACGCTTTCGATTTTTTCCTCAGGCATATCCTCGCAGAGAATGGCAGTTGCTCCCAGTTCTATGGCTTTGGCTATGAACTTGTGTCCATCAGTCTGTGTGCCTTTGATAGCCACAAAGAGATGTCCCTTCTCTATTTTGCGTGAGTCGATATTCACGCCTGTAATTTCGGTTTCTGCCGGTCCTGCTATTTGCAGGATGCTGACGGATTTCAGCAGTTCGCTAAGTTTCATATACCTTATTATATTAATATAAGAGTTCAACATATGTTTATTTATTCCAATATCAGGGTGCAGACGGTTCCTTTTTGTAGTTTCTGTCCTGCTTGGCAACTTTGTCGTTTGACATGCCCACGGCCTTGGAGCTTTACTTTCATTCCTGTTGACTCCAACAGATAAACTGCATCTTTGGCGCCCATGCCCACAACATCGGGTACGATACCCTTGCCTACGTCGTGTTTGTGGAGAGCCACTTTGTTACTATGACGTTCGGCTGAGCCCCATATCGGGTTGCCATCTGCATACGATCCGCTCCAGTTTTCTGAGGTTTTAATGCCGAGATGGCTCAATACATAGCCGGCGGCTCCCATATCGCCTCGTTTTACATCGGGTATTACGATGGAGTTTTCGTCATGGGCATCGTTGATACCGAGTTTGAGGTTACGCGCCATTACACCTTCTGAAATCTGGTGGAACACATCGGCACTCATACCGCCAGAACCACCGTATCCTGATCTTTTGATGCAGACGATGCAGGAGTAGCGTGGCTTTTCTGCGGGGAAATAACCTGCAAATGAAAGCCAATAGGCAATACCTCCTGTTTTATAACCGCCACCCTGTGCCACTTGTGCGGTTCCGGTTTTTCCCGCCACATGGAACATTCTCGATCCGGCTTTCTTACCTGTGCCTTTGCTGACCACTCGTTCGAGTAGCGATTGCACGATTTTCACGGTTTTCATTTTAGCCATTCGTTTTTCCATGACCTTCGTCGGTGGATATTCCTCAACGACTTTCCCTTCTTTCATGATGTATTTCACAAAGCGTGGGCGCATCATCACACCATCATTGGCAATGGCGTTATAGAAGGTGAGTGTGGATATTGGTGGAAGCTGAGTCTCGTATCCTATCGACATCCACGGTAGTGCGGTCTTACTCCAGTTGAGCCATTGTCCTCGCTTGTTCTTCTTGGGCATGCGGATGTGAGGTCTTGCATATCCCTGAATGGGCAGTTTGAGGTCGGCTGCAAGTCCTGTGCGGTAGATTCCTTCCACATATTTCTCAGGTCGGTTGCCGTAGTTTTCGTCGATCACTCGGCTGATACCGATGTTCGAACTGACTTCCATCGCACGTCCGAGAGAGATGTAGCCATAACCGCCTTTTCGCCAGTTGTGGTCTTTCATCTGTGCGCCGTGCATGGGCCAGATGCCTCCAGCTGTTTCTATGTGTTGTGCGGTATCAGCCACTCCGTCGTCGAGCGCCACCATGACAGATGCGGTTTTGAATACCGATCCAGGTTCGCGCAGGTCAGCCACGGCAAAGTTTTTTGTTTCGCGGAATACGTCGCCTGGGCAACGCTCCATGTTGACAATAGCCTTGATATCGCCCGTCGCCACTTCCATGAGGATGGCAACGCCGAGGTCGCAGTTGTCTTTTTTCAGTTCTGCCACGAGTGCGCGTTCTGCCAAGTCTTGCATGTTGACATCAATAGTTGTGACGATGTCGCATCCGTCGATGGGTAGCGTGACCGGAATGTTCAGTTGTGCGTTGAGCACTTTGCGTCGCTTATTGAGACCAGGTGTTCCGCGGAGAATTGTGTCGTAAGCCAGTTCCAGTCCGAGTCTGGCGCTGTCTTTTGCGCCATACATAGAACCGATGGTGCGTTCGCCCAGTGATCCGAATGGGCGCCGGCGTGCATTAAATTCCTCTTCGTGGAATCCGCTTGCGTTTTTCGAGAGTGAGAAGAACGGCAGCGCCTTCACCTCCGTATAGGTGTTGTAGGTGATGCGTTTGGGCCAAATGGGCCAGTGGCGTGCCTTTTTGTTGTGTCCTTCTTCGAGATGTCGTTTGAACTCCGCAGCCGAACGCTCAGGGAATATCTTGCTGAGACCTGTGCAGACAGAATCCACTTTGTCGTTCCATAGCGAGTCTTGGTCCTCGTTATCTATACCGAAGTCCATATAGATTTTGTATTCGGGAATAGAACTTGCCATGAGTTGTCCGTCGCAACTGAGGATATTTCCTCGGTTGGGCTTGACGGTAATACTGTCGCTCTTGAGTCTGCTTGCCACCTCTATCCAGTATTGTTTCTTTGCCGTCATGGTATAGAATGCCTTTCCGATAATCATAATGAATACGATTACCAGTGCGAAAGCGATCCAGAAATACCGCTGTGCTATGCTGCTATTGTTTATTTTACTCATTGACGGGTTTAGTTTTCGGGCACTTGTATAATATATGGTGGCTGGTCGGCTATGTGTAATACCGAGTCCTTGTTCTGTTGAAGTGTTTCGAGTACATGGCTCTCACGGCATTTTTCGGTGAGCGTGCTCGATGCTGCCAATGCTTTGTTTTTAGCATCCTTGAGCTGAATCTCCAGTTTTCGTATGGTTACCATGTCTTGCTGATATTGATAGCGGAATGCGATATAGACGAGTGTGAATGCCACCACGAGGAGAATCAGTCCGACTTGAGCGCGCACAAAGTCTGCCGTCAGGAAGTCGCCACCCAATACGCTCTTCATGCTGAGCTGTTGTCCGGGATGGGTATCGCTGTCCTGTGCCGTCTCCTGTATCTTCTTCAGCGTCTCTTGCAGCTGCTGTTCTGCCTTTTCGGCACGCATCTGTTTTTTACTGACGGCGGCGTCTTCTGTGGTTTCCTTATTCTCGTCGAGAATGATGTCTGAATCTTTATTTGTCATTTTCTTGTGGTGTTATTCTGTTTTCTCTGCTATTCTCAGTTTTGCGCTACGGCTTCTGGGATTGTTTTGAAGTTCTTCATCGCAGGGTGTGATGACCTTGTTGTTGACCAACCGGAATGGGCTGGTGATGCGTCCGAAGAAGTCTTGTTCTATTTTTCCTTCCACATTACCGGCTTTCATCACGTTTTTCACGAGTCGGTCTTCTAATGAGTGGTAGGTGATGACGCTCAGTCTTCCGCCTTTTCCCAACATTCGGGTTGCTCCCAGCAACATGTCGCGCAGGGCGTCCATCTCATGGTTGACTTCGATACGAAGTGCCTGATAGAGTCTTGCCATGTCTTTTTTCTCCCGCTCGGAGCGCATTAGCGGTTCGATGACGGTGGTCAGGTCGCTTGTTGTGACGATGGGGTGAGCGGCTCTTGCCTTGACGATGGCGGCGGCGATGCGTCGTGCACTCTTCATTTCTCCGTAGAGGTAGAAGATGTCTGCCAACTGACTTTCTGTATAGTTGTTGAGAATATCGGCTGCAGTTGTACCTGCGCGTTTGTTCATTCTCATATCCAATGGTGCATCGAATCGGAAGGAAAAGCCCCTGGTCTCGTCGTCGAAGTGGTGGCTTGATACGCCAAGGTCAGCCAACAGCCCGTCGATATGGTCAATGCCATAGTAACGCATCCAGTTGCAGAGGTAGCGGAAGTTGCTTCTGACAAAGGTGAAACGGTCGTCATTCACGATGTTTTGCTCTGCATCGGCATCTTGGTCGAAGCTGTAGAGATGTCCATTGGGACCGAGATGACGCAGTATTTCGCGCGAATGTCCACCTCCGCCGAATGTCACATCTACATAGATGCCGTCGGGCTTGATGTCAAGTCCGTTGATGCTCTCGTTGAGGAGCACAGGTACGTGGTATGTTTCTGCCGTTTTTGCCATGTCGGTTTAGAGTTTATCGTTGTCTGTCATCAGTTCTTCGAGTGCGTTTCCGAAGTCTTCGGCACTCATTTTCTGCTGTTCTGCCTCGCTATTGCTCCATATTTCGATGGTGTCGCCCATGCCGATGAATCGGATTTCTTGTTCGATATTAGCCATCCGTTGGAAGCGTTTGGGTATGAGAAAACGACCGTTTCCGTCGAGGCTGACAAGTTCTACGTCGCTCACAAACTGTCGAAACACTTGCTGTTGGGTCTTATTCCAGCGGTTCAGTCGTTGGCGCATGCTGTCCATTTGCTCGTTCCATACAGATTCTGGATAGAGCACGAGGCAGGTCTGAAACACGTCTTTTCTTAGCACAAGACGCTCTTCACCCCCAGTCTGCAATACTTTTCTGAATGTTGCAGGCAGGAATGCACGCCCCTTGGCGTCAGCCTTTGCTTCTATATTACCTAAAAAACGCATGCGTACTTATTTATAATATGATTTTAATTCTCGCTTGCAAAATTAAACAAAATCCTCCATATTTCCCCACATTTCCCCACTTTTTTTATGATTATTTTTGTGGGTATAATGTTAATAGTGTGTAAGTGGTTGATTTATAGTGGTATTCTTAAATATTCGTAAGTGACATTCCGGTGGAGCGTTTTTGTAATATTGAGGTTCGGTTTTACAGTAAAGCGTATTGTGTTTTTGAAGTCTTGGCGTTAAGCTCTCGCAAGCGAAACTTCAACTTGCATTTTGACGAACTTCATCAAACCCTTTGTCTTCGGGATATGTTCGGGATGCCTTCGGGATGAAGTCGCCCGCAGGAGCATGTGGGCAACTCAAAACAGAGTCAGATGAAAGTCTTGTATTCTTTCGATGAAATTCTCAACTGAGTCCGATGGAAGTCCGATGAAAGTCCCAAGTAAGTCCCAAAACTTGCGGTTGATTATGCGAAAGTGAAGGGAGAATGATGGGAAGAAAATGGGAAACTTATCGATGCAGAACAAATCAAAAAGTTGGTTGATAACCGAGTAAGGCAGACAGTTTCTTGCTCGTTTTTGTGGTTATTTTATGCTGTTTGCTATTTGTGTAATGTTGCAAAAACGCCCAATGTGATTACAAAAACACGAAGATTAAAAGTTTTTCGTGAAAAAATGTGCTGTTTCTCAAACTAATTTCTTAATTTTGCATCTGATTAGTATGTATGTAAGAGAGAAATGAATCAGATAACAGAGAAAACGATTGATATTGACCAGATACTCAAGAATAAGTTGGGTGCCAAATCCAAATGGGTGCCCCGCCCATTGGTATCGTGGCTGAAACGTATTGTGCATCAGGATCGCGTCAACGCATTCCTGTGGGAAAGCCGCCATAAAACAGGTACCGAATGGCTCGAAGCTTGTGTCGAATATCTGCAAATGACCATCAAAATCGTGGGTAAAGAGAATCTTCCCGATCCCAACGACGGCCGCCTCTATACCTTTGTTTCCAACCATCCGTTGGGCGGAGAAGATGGTGTAGCGCTCGGCGCCATTATCGGTCGTCATTACGACAGTCGATTCCGTTATCTCGTCAATGACCTGCTGATGAATCTTCCAGGACTGGCTCCGCTTTGCATTCCTATCAACAAAACAGGTAAACAAGGCCGTAACTTCCCGGCAATGGTGAAAGCTGGCTTTGAAAGCGACAACCACATGCTGATGTATCCTGCAGGCATTTGTTCACGTCGCCGAAACGGTGTGATTCGCGATGTGGCATGGAGCAAGACTTTTATTGTCAAGAGTGTGGAGTATCAGCGCGATATTGTGCCCATCCATTTCAGTGGGCAAAATTCTGATTTCTTCTATCGTTTGGCTAATTTTAGCGACAAACATCTGAAGTTTAACCTTGCCATGCTTTTCCTTGTAGATGAAATGTATAAGAACGTAGGCAAAAACTTCGAAATAAAAATAGGCAAGCCTATTCCCTGGCAAACCTTTGATAAATCGAAAACACCGATGGAATGGGCACAATATGTGCAAGATATCGTGTATAGTCTATAAACCAACAGAAGAACAACTTATAGCTAACAGACAGATAAGCAAATGGAACAGCCAATTATTCAACCCATTGACAAGGAAGTGCTCAAAAGCGAACTGACGCCCGACAAGCGCCTTCGCATGACCAACAAGAGCAACAATGAAATCTATGTCATTACCGCACACAATGCACCCAACGTGATGCAGGAGATCGGGCGACTGCGAGAGATTGCTTTCCGCGAGGCTGGCGGAGGAACTGGCAAGGAAGTCGATATCGACGAGTTTGATACGTGCGAGCGATGCTACAAACAGCTCATCGTGTGGAATCCGGAGGCGGAAGAGATTATCGGAGGTTACCGTTATTTGCTGGGTACTGACTGGGAATATGATGACAAGGGACAACCTATTCTTGCCACCAGTCACATGTTCCATTTCTCTGAAAAGTTTATCAAAGACTATGCACCCCAGACCGTAGAACTCGGTCGGTCGTTTGTCTCGCTTCCTTATCAGTCGTCTCGCATGGGCGCCAAGAGTCTCTTCGCACTCGATAACCTGTGGGATGGACTTGGCGCACTCACGGTTATTCGTCCTAATATACGCTACTATTTCGGAAAAATGACCATGTACCCCTCTTATATCCGTAAGGGACGCGACATGATTCTCTATTTCTTGAAAAAGCATTTCGACGATAAAGAACATCTCATTATCCCGATGAAACCGCTGCAATTGGAGTCTGACGTGCGCGAATTTGAGACGCTCTTCTCTGGCAAGGACTTTAAAGATGACTATCGTATCCTCAATCGGGAGATTAGAAAGTTGGGCTATAATATTCCCCCATTGGTTAATGCTTATATGAGTTTGTCGCCCACCATGAAACTCTTTGGCACAGCCATCAATTATGGTTTTGGCGATGTGGAGGAAACGGGAATCCTTATAGCCGTTGACGAAATACTTGAAGAGAAGCGTCAGCGCCATATCGACTCGTTTGTTCAGTCGCATCCTGAGGCTTTGAAGATTACAAGCGGCGCTAATAATGTCATCTATAAAGAGAAGACGCCCCAAGGAGAATAAGGAGCGCCTTCTATGGATTTTCAGATAATCGGTTCCATTGCAAATATCCTTGAATGATGGTGGGAGAATTGCGATGGAACCGATGTTTTTTGCTGTTTTGGCTCAAAGGTCTGATCGAGAAAGAAGCTGATTGCTTTAGCCCACTCCCGATGCGTCAATCAAGTTTGGCTTATACGATAGGTAGTGAAATACCGTTGATCTTCTGATAAACATCGAGTGCATAAACATCGGTCATTCCTGCAATATAGTCGATAACCGCCATGATGCGTGTTTCAAGGTTGTCGGCCTGAATATCGTATTGGCTGGAAACCCTACTGATGAGCTGTTGTGAATAGTAACGCTCGGGATGCATGACGGCTTCGGTCATTTGTTTCATGAGCGTTTCCATAATCTTATAACCCGAAAGCTCCACGTCAAGAACCGGTCGGCTGCGATAGATGCGCACCTTTGAAAGTTCAGCACACCGGCGGTAGGCCTCTTTTTGAGTGGGATGGATGTGGTCTATCAAACAGCCGGTAAACGTACCGTTGAGAATGTTTTCTTCGTTTTCGACAAATGCGTTGGCACATTCGTTTTCTAACTTTCCTATCACGCAAGCACGCAAATACACAATCTTTTCGTTGGTGTCCTGCAACGCCTCGTCGTCGATGCGTTGGCGAATCTTCGCCTGGGTGGCTTCGTCGAAGAAGTTGAGCAGTAAGCGCTCGGTCTCTTCGTATGATAGAATCTTCAGTTTGTGAGCATCCTCAATATCCATGACTTCATAGCAGATGTCATCGGCTGCCTCTACCAAATAGACTAATGGATGGCGTGCGTACCGCAAGGGCTCTTCTGTGTGAGATAAGCGAATTATCCCCATTTCATCGGCAATTCGTTGGTAGAAATCCTGTTCTGACTGAAAGAAGCCGAATTTGCCCTTCTTGCCAGCTGCCGATGAGGCATAAGGGTACTTTACGATACTTGCCAGCGTGGTGTAAGTCATGACGAAACCACCTGTGCGCCGCCCCTTAAACTGATGGGTCAACAGGCGAAAAGCATTGGCATTACCCTCGAAATGGGTGATGTCGTCCCAAAATGCATCACTTACCAACGGTTTCAGTTGCAGTCCTTCGCCTTCGGTAAAGAAGGTTTGAATGGCTTTCTCGCCACTATGACCAAATGGCGGATTGCCCAAATCGTGTGCCAGACAGGCCGTTGAAACAATCTGCCCAATCTGTTCAAAAAGTGTATCTTTCAGTTCGGGACGCTTCTCGGCAATAAGTCTTTGCGCCACATCGTTGCCCAACGACATTCCTACACTTGCCACTTCCAGCGAGTGGGTAAGGCGATTGTGAACAAAGACGCTACCCGGCAGAGGAAATACTTGCGTCTTGTTTTGCAGTCGTCGAAAGGGCGCCGAGAATATCAGTCGGTCGTAATCACGCTTAAATTCAGTACGGTCGTCGTGGCGCTCGGTGTGGCGATGCTCCTGTCCGAGGCGTTTGTTTGATATGAGTTTAGTCCATTCCATGATGGCAAAGTTACTAAAAAGTATGAAACCTACAAAGTTTTCTGCAAAAAACGATGGCAGTTTGATAGGAATTCTGTAAATTTGCACATTAATATAAATAAACCAACAAATGCTGAAAATTAACGCTATCAATCGTGGACGCCAACCTATGCCCACATACGCCACATCGCAAAGTGCGGGAATGGATCTCCGTGCCAACCTTGAAGAGCCTGTTGTGCTCCATCCTATGGAGCGTCGGCTCATACCCACCGGACTGCATATTGCATTGCCTGAGGGTTATGAAGCACAAGTAAGACCCCGTAGCGGATTAGCGCTGAAGCATGGTTTGACCGTACTTAATGCCCCTGGCACTATCGATGCCGACTATCGCGGTGAGATTGGTGTGGTGCTTATCAACTTATCGCAGGAAGACTTCACCATCAACGACGGAGAGCGCATTGCCCAGTTGGTAGTGGCACGATATGAGCAAGTGGAGTTCTCGCTCGTAGAAACACTCGATGAAACCGAGCGTGGCGAAGGCGGGTATGGTCATACTGGCGTGAAGTAATTAGTAGCGCAGTAACAGACGAGATGTTAATGTAAAGAAGACACATGAAACGCAGATATACAATCATTCTATTGGTAGTGGCTCTGATCTGCACGGCTGTAACAGCACAGACCGATGAGGATACATCGAGAAAATACGATGCGTTCTTTCTTGAAGCCATCAACCAGCGTGTCAAAGGCAACAACGATGCGGCCTTCGACCTGTTGCGCCATTGTGTCGATATAGACTCTACCAAGTCTGAAGCATGGTATTTTCTGGCACAATACTATGATGCTTTGAAGGAAAACGACAAGGCACAACGTTGTGTGGAAAAGGCTGCTTCGCTCGATCCCGATATTTCTACCTATCAAGAAATACTCGCCAATCTGTATCTCAGCAAGCAGGATTACCCCAAAGCCATCGAGGTGTTGAACCGTATCTATGAGGCTAACCACGATAGAGAGGATGTGCTTGGCGCACTGGTGTCTATTTATGAAGACCAGCAAGATTACAAATCTGCCATCCAAACACTCAACCGCTTGGAGGTGATGGAAGGCAGAAGTACACAGTTCTCATTGAAGAAAAGCGGATACTATACCCAACTCGGCAATAAGAAAGCGGCCATCCGTGAGATGCAGAAACTTGCCAATCAGTATCCTAATGATTTGAATTACAGGGGACTCTATGCACAGGCGCTTATCAATAATGGGCAGGAAGAAAAAGGACTCGACATCTATGATGAAATCCTTGAACAGGATCCCGACAACCGTTTCACACTCCTTGCCCTGTTGCAATACGAGCAGAAACATGGAGACCCAGATGTGGTTGACTCGCTGATGCAGCGTGTCCTGGTCAGTAAAAATGCTACTTCGCAGGATAGGGTGTCGCTCATGAGACAAGAAATTGCAGAGAGCGAACAGAATGGCGGTGACTCCACTCGTGTGCTCTACCTCTTTGACCGCATGCTTGAGCAAAAGCCTCTCGATGCTGATGTTGCCATGCTTTGTGTCGCTTATATGACGCTAAAGAATATGCCACGCGACACGATTACCGTTGTGCTCGACCGTGTTATTGCAGAAACACCGGATAATGCAGCAGCAAGATTGCAACTCGTTGATTATGCTTGGCGAGATCAGGATATGCCGCGAGTGGTCAGTCTGTGTCAGGGGGCACGCCTCTACAATCCCGATGAAATGGCATTTTATTATTATCAGGGTGTGGCTTACTATCAACAAGACAAACTTGACGAGGCGCTCAATGCCTTCCAGAATGGCATCGGAGTGATCACACAGGACAGCGATCCTGATATTGTCAGCGATTTCTATGCTGTCATGGGGGATATCTACCATCAGAAAGGATTCGACAAAGAGGCTTATGCGGCTTATGACTCCTGTCTGCAATGGAAAGAAGATAATGTGGGATGTCTCAATAACTATGCCTATTATCTCTCAGAAACCGGCCAGCAGCTCGATAAAGCCGAGCAAATGTCGCTCAAAACCGTAAAGGCTGAACCTAAAAACGCGACGTTCCTCGATACATACGCATGGATTCTCTTTCGGCAGAAACGTTATACCGAAGCCAAAATCTATATAGACCAGACCCTGCAATGCGATTCCGACACATCGGCAGTATTGTTGGAACATGCCGGAGACATCTATTATCATGTAGGCAATAAGCAGCAGGCGGTCGAGTATTGGAAGCAAGCTTTGGAACGAACCCGACAAACAGTCGGATCAGAAGATAACCGTTTAAAAATCATAGCACGTAAAATTAAACTAAAGAAGTACGTAAAAGAATGAAAGCAACCAGCATGATGAAACTTGCAGGACTGGCAGTGGCATTTGCCCTCGCATCCTGCGGAACTCAGAAAAAAGCAGTCAAGGACAATGCCTCGAAGGCACCAGTGGCTACCGCCCAACAGCAGGAATTCCTGCAAAAGGTTACTGACAATGCGCAGTATGCCAAGTTTATCACATCTAAAGTGAAGTTCTCTGTAGAGGTGGGCAATCAGCATCTCACCCTCACCGGCAACCTCAAGATGAAGCGCGATGATGTGATCCGTCTGCAACTCACAGCCTTTGGATTTGTGGAGGCAGGCAGACTGGAATTCACCAAAGACTATGTCCTCATCATGGACCGTATCAACAAGCAGTATCTCAAAGCCAACTACAATCAGTTGGACTTCATGCGCAATAGCGGACTCAACTTCTATTCGCTGCAGGCTCTCTTCTGGAATGAACTCTTCCAGCCGGGCAATACTGCGATGACCGATGAGATGCTGAAGAATTTCACTACCGATCTCTATGGAGACGATGCCGTTATAAGTTTTGCAAAAGATAAGCTCAGCTATCGTTGGCTGGCTGATAAGGCGGGCGCACAGGTGAAGATGGCTAATATTGTCTATGAAGACAGAATCCGTGGCAACTACTCGTTGAACTGGGATTATAGCAACTTCAAGCAGACCAGCAAGCGTCTCTTCCCCTATACACACGCCATCACATTCCGCACTCCAGATAAGGAAGTGAAGTTTGGAATGACGCTCAACTATCTGTCGAATGATGATAACTGGGAAACCAGAACAGAGGTTTCTGCCAAATACCGTGAGGTGACGGTTGATCAAATCCTCCGCCGCTTTATGGCTCTCTAATATAGCGAATGAAGCGAATTATTATACTCACTCTTCTTGCCTTTGCCTTTGTGGTAGTGCCGGCACAGCAGAAACGCACCGCAAAGCCTAAGGCAAGAACTACAACCACAAGTGCCCAGCGCAAAAAAACTGCGTCGGGCAAAGCAACATCTACCCGGAAGCGAACAGGAAATGCTGCGGCAAAACGTAAGACAACGCGCCAACCAGAGTCGGTGCAGAGTCTGCAGAATCAAAGAAAGAATATTCAGCGACAGATCAAACTGCAGGAACAACGACTGCGTAGCAACGAGCGCGATGTGAAACAACGTTTGCAGAATCTGATGATCATCAATACCGAGATTGCCTCGAAGCGTCGCACCATCGACACCATACGTCGCGATCTCTCCAATATTGATGTGGAAATACAGACAATGAACCGGGAGCTCGATGCCTTGCAAAAGGATTTGGAACTGTGTAAACAACGCTATGTCAAGTCGATGCGCTATATGCACCGCAATCGATCTGTACAGAGCCAGATGATGTTTATCTTTAGTGCCAGCAGTTTCTCGCAAATGTACCGACGCTTGCGATTCATGAGGGAATATGCCTCCTATCAGCGTTCGCAGGGTGAAGATGTGAAAGTGAAACAGGCTGAAGTTGCTGCCAAGCGCAGCGAACTGGCTGGTGCTCGCGATGCAAAACACAAACTGTTGACTCGTGGTGAGAGTGAGAAACGTTCGCTGGAAGGTAAGCAGGCCGAACAGCAGAATGTGGTATCTTCGTTGCAAAAACAGCAGAAGACCATCCAACGGGTCATTGACCAACAACGCAAGAAGGATGCTGCTATCAATGCGCAGATTGACAGACTGATTGCCCAAGAAGTGGCAAGACAAAAGGCAAGAGCCGCCGCAGAGGCCAAGCGCAAGGCTGCTGCCGAAGCTGCACGCAAGCGTGATGCAGAACTGGCTCGCAAGAAGCGGGAGGCCGAAGAGGCTGCACGCGAAAACGCGCGACGCATTGCCGAGGCTAAAGCTCTTGAGGACAAGGCACGTGCAGAAGTCAAGGCGGCTCGCGATAAGAAAGCGCGTGATGCTGCCGATCGTGCAGCCCACGAAGCATCACAGGCTCGTATTGCTGCCGAGCGTAAGGCTGCCGCAGATGCCAAACGACATAAACAGGAGGTGGCAGAAGCTAAGAAAAAATCGGATGAGGTGCTCTATACCATGAGCAGCGACGACCGGCGCATCAGTGGTAACTTTGAGAGCAACCGAGGCAGACTGCCCATGCCTATCACGGGTGGCTACCGCATCGTCAGCCATTTCGGTCAGTATAATGTAGAGGGACTGAACAACGTTCGCCTCGACAATAAGGGTATTAATATACAAGGTCAGGCTGGCGCACAGGCACGAAGCATCTTCGATGGTGAAGTGAGTGGTGTCTTCAGCTTCGGAGGCACGGTCATTGTCATGGTGCGTCACGGCAGTTACATCTCTGTTTATTGCAATTTGTCATCGGTCAACGTACACCGTGGACAGAAAGTGACTGCTCGTCAACCCCTTGGACGTATTGGTCAAGACAATATTCTGCAATTCCAATTGCGTAAGGAAACGGCTAAGCTCAATCCTGAAGCATGGCTCGGAAGATAGTAGAGGTCTCGCAATAGATGAACATAGCATTCCCCAATTGGTCGTTTGGCTGATTGGGGGATGTTGTTTACCAAAGTGCATTAGAGGTAAGCTACTCTAAATTTTAGTTTTCTAAAAAATTCGACCACACGACCACAGATGTGGCGTAAACTGCTATGAGATAGTATTTTAGACTGTGGTCGATTGGTCAGAACCCTGTGTTTTCGACCACACTTCGACCACACGTGCTTTTCCCGATACTTATCGTGGATATTCACACGAAGTAAACAAAAATTATTTTCAGGCATTTTCAAACGGCTGACAAAGTTATTATCCAACGTTTGACAAAGGTGTTATCCAACGTTTGATAAAGGTGTTATCCAACGTTTGATAAAGGTGTTATCCAACGTTAGATAAGAGTGTTGTCAAACGTTAGACAAGAGCCTTTTCAACGTTGGAAATAAGTTGTTTCAAATATCGGAAGAGAGTGGTGTCAAATATAATACAATAGTGTTGCCCAACGTTTGACAAGGATGTTGTCTGGCGTCAGAATATACAAATCATGTATTGTCGGCTATGCGGATGGACTGTTTTTATGGTGGCAACGGCAGAGGGTCTGGTGGTCGAATGGTGGTCGAAAACCGCCGAGTTAGCGTAATCGACCACCCACGTAAGCTGCATACACATAGTGTGTTATGCCGTTGTGGTGGTCGAGTGGTCGAAATTTTGCGACGTCGCGTGTGCGTACGCGCGCGTATATTGTTAGGTGTGCGCGCGTGATTTATAAGAGGTTTGCCTGTCTGAAATACTAATCGAATAGGGTTGAAGCCGAAGTAAAACCCGATGGAATGGGAGTTTTTTATGTTGTCTCGGTTTGATTGCCGTAAATCACATTGATGCCTATTTCAAATGAATGGATTGCAACAGTTCCATGTAGGTGGCAATGGCATTGCCAATCTCGTCGATACCTATATATTCATCTGCACTATGACTGCGACTCGATTCGCCTGGTCCGAGTTTCAGCGAAGCAAAGGGCATAAGAGCCTGATCGCTCAGGGTTGGTGATCCAAAAGGTGTCATGCCCATGGCGATACAACGGCTCACTATGGGATGGTCGGTGGGAATCGACGAGGAGGACAGCCGGTAAGAACGGGCTTTCAGTTCGCTCTGCATCTGCGACTGTAGGTATTGGCAGAGTTCTTCGTTTCGGTAATACTCGTTGGTGCGCACATCGATGGTGAATTTACATTCGTCTGGAATCACGTTGTGTTGCGTGCCAGCGCCGATAATCGTTACCGTGGCTTTGATCGGACCAAGTAGTGGACTGACCTTTTCAAACTCATGGTTGCGCAGCCATTGTATATCGTCCAGAGCTTTGTAAATCGCATTTTCGCCTTCGTTGCGTGCTGCGTGTCCGCTCTTTCCGTGTGCCACGGCATCGATTACCATCAGTCCTTTCTCGGCAATAGCCGGTTGTAAGCCAGTCGGTTCGCCCACGATAGCCACATCAATAGGTGGCAGTTGTTCGCGAATCAGCGTAAATCCATTGGCGCCGCTGACTTCCTCTTCTGCACTGGCTACATAAACCAGATTGTAGGCAAGGTCTTCGTTGCAGAGTGCGCGATACACCATAAGCAGACTGACAAGTCCGCCGCCGCAGTCGTTAGCGCCCAGTCCGTAGAGGCGTCCGTCTTCGATGGTTGGCGTAAACGGATCGCGTGTCCATGTGCTGACGGGTTTCACCGTGTCGATATGTGCATTAAGCAGTAGGGTAGGTTTGCCTTCAGTGTGTTTCCCGATAAGCATCAGGTTGTTGCCCACACGTTTCGGAGTCAGTCCCCATAGCTTCATTTGCTGTTCCATCAGGTCGGCAACGGCTTTCTCTTCACGGCTCACCGATGGTGTTTTGATGAGTTGTTGCAGCAGTCCCACTGCCTCTTCGGTCATTTGCTGTATATTGTTTGTCATCGTTCGTATGTTATTAACCTGTTTGCAAAATTACACCTTTTTATTAATATAACAGCGAGAGAAGTGACGAAATGTTTTATTTCTATGAGAAAATGTGTGATATTTTAATTGTCGGTTATTGTGTATTTCCAGTTTTTTGTTTAATTTTGCGAGCCAAAAGGACATTTCCTAACACAAACAATATTAATAAAAAATTAGATTTGAAGAGTTATGAAGAAAAAGCTATCATTTATTCTTTTTTTTATTGTGTTTCTGGGTGATGTTTTATATGCACAATGCACAAAACCTGCAAAACCAGATTCCCTGCTTCTTACACTTGATGTTGACCATGTATTTTCTATACGCAATAAGGGTATGTCCATGCATGGCTATGACTTCAACTTTGGACTAAAATGTAAGCGCGTAGAGCTGTTTGGCACGTATGAGAGAATGAGTCATCATTTGGGAAAGGATGGCGTGAAAACCTATATGAATACCAATACCTTGGGTGTTGGCGTGGGTTATGACATCCAACAGAATAAGAAGCGAACAAGTTTTACTCCTGTGCGCTTTAGAATGGCATGGCCTGTGGGACATCCTGATTGGAATAATAACTATTACGACCTGTCCATACATCATATTCATGCAGCGAATAGTAAGGCTATTGGCCTGAACCTTGGTGTGGGCTTCCGCTATGTAAATTCACGTTCGGAACTTAGTCCAAACCATGTTTTTGTGTATTGGTCGGTCGGTATTGCACTATAATACAGTTAGAAAAATATAGTATATACGTTCGAAAAGTCTCAAACTTGAGAACGTTGATAGTCGGCATGTCGGATGGTTGTCATGTGGTGTGAGAGAAAAAGTTTTAGATCAAACCGCTACAGATAACCATCCGACCATGCTTTTTATCTCCTTCTGTCTTTTCCTTCTCTTGCTCGGAAATGCAAAATAAATTGTGATTTTTCTTTGTATTTCACTCGATTTGCACCACCTTTGACGCCATGCGTCTTAGGTACTCACGCTCGGAAATAAAAGAAAAAAGTGTTTTTTTCTTTGTATTTCACTCGCTTATTCGTACCTTTGATGCTGCGCATCTTAGGTACTCACGTTCGAGAATACAAAAAGAAATTTGGCATTTCTTTTTGTATTCTGCTCACTTAATCGTACCTTTGCACATATTATATATAATAAATAAGGAAAAACGCTTATGCAAGTAAGAAGCCACATGTCGGTATTGGTGCATGACCTCGCTAAGAAATATGGCGAGCGCGAAGCACTCATCTATCAGGACTTTGGCGGCAAGGAATGGAAGTCGTTGTCGTGGAATAAGTTTTCTGCAACCGTTAAACAAGTCAGCAATGCGCTACTCAACATCGGAGTGAAAGAACAGGAAAACATAGGTATATTCTCGCAAAACTCCATTCAGTATCTCTTCTGCGACTTTGGTGCATGGGGAGTAAGGGCTGTCACCATACCCTTCTATGCTACCAGTAGCGAGCAGCAAATACAGTTCATGATCAACGACGCCAAGGTGCGTTTCCTCTTTGTGGGCGAACAAGAACAGTACGACCGGGCACGCCGAGTGGTATCACTCTGCCCCACACTGGAACGTATCATTGTCTATGATGCCATGGTGCATATCTCAGAACATGATACCAATGCCATCTATTTCGATGATTTCCTCAAACTTGGTGACAAACTGCCACGTCAGACCGAGGTGGAACAGCGTCAGCGCGAGGCTAACAACGACGACATTGCCAATATCCTCTATACCAGCGGAACCACAGGAGACTCTAAGGGCGTGATACTGACCCATGGACAATTCCATGCGGCAATAATTGCCAACGACGAGTGTGTTGATGTCAATGAACACGACCGTGTGATGAATTTCCTGCCCTATACCCATATCTTTGAGCGTGGATGGGCTATTCTCTGCCTCTCTGAAGGTGCTACACTGATAGTAAACACCCATCCTCAAGAAGTGCAGCAGTCGATGCGCGAGACGCATCCCACCTGTATGTCGAGTGTGCCCCGATTCTGGGAAAAGGTATATCAGGGTGTGATGGAGAAGATAGACCATGCCAGTAGTGTGCAGCGCAAACTGTTCCATCATGCATTGGCAGTAGGAAGAAAACATAATATTGAGTATCTCAGCCTTGGCAAGAAACCACCGATGGCACTCCATCTCGAATACGAACTGCTCAACCGCACCGTATTCTCGCTCGTACGTAAAGAGTTGGGACTGGAAAATGCACATTTCTTCCCCACAGCAGGAGCTGCTGTTAGTGAGCATGTGGAAGAATTTGTCCATTCCATCGGACTTAATATGATAGTGGGATACGGACTCACCGAATCGCTTGCCACCGTCAGTTGCGATCATCTCAACAAACCATATACCGTGGGAAGTGTAGGGCGCCCCATCAACGGCATCGATATCCGCATCAGCGATGAAGGCGAGATTCTGCTCAAAGGTCCCACTATCACCAAGGGATACTACAACCGTGAAGACCTCACCCGCCAGGCATTCACAGAAGATGGTTACTTCCGTACTGGTGATGCAGGATACCTGAAAAATGGTGAACTCTTCCTCAAAGAGCGCATCAAAGACCTCTTCAAGACTTCTAACGGTAAGTATATCGCACCACAGATGATAGAGTCGAAAATCTTGGTAGATAAGTATATCGACCAGATTGCTGTCATTGCCGACCAACGCAAATTCGTTTCGGCACTCATCATCCCCGTATATGGCATGCTTGAAGAGTATGCACGTGCGCATAATATCGCCTTTGAAAATCGAGAACAGCTTTGCGCTAATCCGCAAATCTATGCCATGATGAAGGAAAGAATTGATACCCTTCAGCAGCAGCTGGCACACTATGAGCAGGTGAAGCGATTCACACTCTTGCCCCACCAATTCTCAATGGAAAAGGGCGAGTTGACTAATACGCTGAAAATACGACGTCGGGTGCTCAACGAAAACTATAAGGCAGAAATCGACAAGATGTACGAAGACTAATGTCTCTCATATAATTATTATCGCCAACAGACACGATGATTACACAAGACCAACTGAAAGATGTCCTCGATAGGACTGACAAACTGCGTCATTATCTGAAGATCGACGAGAAAAAAATAGAATTTGAAGAAGAAGACCTGCGCACACAGGCACCTGATTTCTGGGAGGATCAGAAGCGGGCTGAGGCACAGATGAAGAAAGTGAAAGCCATCAAGAAATGGATTGATGGCTATAATGACGTGCGAGCTGCAGCAGACGAACTCCAACTGGCATTCGATTTCTACAAGGAAGAGATGGTTACAGAAGAGGAAGTAGATGCAGACTATCAGCGCGCCATATCGCTCATTGAGGACTTGGAACTGAAGAACATGCTCCGTCAAAAGGAGGATCCTATGGAGTGTGTACTCAAAATCAACTCAGGAGCTGGAGGTACGGAAAGTCAGGATTGGGCGTCGATGCTCATGCGAATGTATCAACGATGGGCTGAAGCTCATGGGTATAAAGTGAGCATTTCCAACCTTCAAGAAGGTGATGAAGCTGGCATCAAGAGTGTCACGATGCAGATTGAAGGTGGAGAATATGCCTATGGATACCTCAAAAGTGAAAACGGTGTGCACCGACTGGTGAGAGTATCCCCGTTTAATGCACAGGGTAAGCGAATGACTTCTTTTGCTTCTGTTTTCGTCACACCATTGGTTGACGATACCATTGAGGTGTATGTGGATCCTGCAAAACTCTCGTGGGATACCTTCCGTTCGAGCGGTGCAGGTGGACAGAATGTCAATAAGGTGGAGTCGGGTGTGCGCCTTCGCTATTGGTACACTGATCCTGATACAGGGGAGGAAGAGGAAATCCTCATTGAAAATACCGAAACGCGCGACCAACCCAAGAATAAGGAGCGCGCCATGGCTTTGCTTCGTTCACAACTTTACGACCGCGCCATGAAGAAACGTCTTGAAGCGCAAGCTAAGATAGAGGCGGGTAAGAAGAAAATAGAGTGGGGAAGTCAGATTCGCAGTTATGTCTTTGACGACAGACGAGTGAAAGACCATCGTACCAACTATCAGACATCTGATGTGGATGGCGTGATGAATGGAAAAATAGACGGTTTCATCAAGGCTTATCTCATGGAATTCCCTACCACCGATGAGGAATAAACGTATATTCGAACATAGAAATATATAACACTAAAAACTGAATATTATGAGTAAACAACATCAGGCCAAGCGTGAAGCATGGGCCAAGAAACAAGAGAAAAAGGGTTCTAAACTGATATGGTGGATTATCGGTGGCTTTATTGCACTCGGCTTGCTTTATATGGCTTGGGCATTAACCGTCCTTTAAACGATGGCTACAGAAATCGAACGCAAGTTTCTTGTCAGGGATGATTCCTACAAGAAACTTGCTTTTGCTCATAGTCATATCCAACAGGGTTATATCTGCAGTGAGCGCGGAAGAACTGTTCGCGTCCGCATACGTGACGAACGTGCCTATCTCACCATCAAGGGACCGAGCCTCGATGGTGGATTATCGCGCTATGAATTTGAGAAGGAGATAACCCTTGAAGAGGGACATCAGTTGATGCTACTCTGTGAACCGGGACTTGTCGATAAGACTCGTTGGCTTGTGCGTCATGGCGGACATGTGTTTGAAGTTGATGAATTTTATGGCGACAATACAGGTCTTGTTATGGCTGAAGTAGAATTGTCATCGGTTGATGAAAGTGCAGAATTGCCCGATTTCATCGGAGTTGAAGTCACTGGAGATCGCCGTTATTACAATAGCCAACTTCGCCAACATCCCTATTGTAAGTGGGGTGATAAGTCATAGGTCGAAGACATGTTCTTGTTGCTGGTGGAAAAATAGTCGTTTAGCTACGATATATCCACTTTCAGTTAGTGTTGTTGGTGTTAGCGAAAAAACAACCGTTTGGCCAACATGCCTACTGCTGTGGCAAGTGTGATTCCAATGGAATTGGCTAATAAATCAAGCCAATCGCCACTCCGACGCCCATTGGTACAGTATTCCTGCAATAATTCTATCATACCACTCATCATGATGGGTAACAACCATGCCCACCAAAATAGTTTGCGGTAGTTGAGGTGTGTATGACTTCTGAGATATTCCAACCATACCAATGTCCATGTTCCACCATACATAATCATGTGTACCCACTTGTCAATCAAGGGTACATCTTCCAACTCTGTTTTTGGAGGAGTGAAGAATGATAAATACCAGATAACGGCTATGCATATTAGCGATAATGGGTATTTTCTTATGATTTGTGCTGTTTTATTCATACAATTATAACAATTTGAGCGCAAATGTAGGAAATTTTTTATAATTTTGCAAGCAAAAACTGATTTATATGACAGAAAGAACTGGATTTGGAAGCAAACTCGGAGTGATTCTTGCCACGGCAGGTTCAGCAGTAGGACTGGGTAATGTATGGCGTTTCCCATACATGGCTGGTGAAAATGGTGGTGCTGTATTCATCATCATCTATCTCGCCTGTGTTCTGTTGTTGGGAATACCCTGTATGATTAGCGAGTTTATTGTGGGCCGTCATGGGCAGTCTAATACTGCGCGTGCGTACTCCAAACTGTCGGGTGGTAGTCCTTGGAAACTTGTAGGCTATATGGGTGTGCTTACTGGATTCCTCATTACAGGATATTATGCCGTTGTCACCGGATGGTGCCTGCAATACATCTGGGCATCGTTCATCGGTCAGTTGCAAGGCACACCAGACTATTTCAAAACCTATTTTGCCGAGCTTTCCTCTGATCCTGTTCGCCCTGTTTTATGGACCTTCGTCATGCTTGGTATCGCTTATTTGATTATTGAACATGGTGTGCGCGATGGTATTGAGAAGGCATCGAAGATGATGATGCCCACACTGTTTATCCTTCTGCTCATCATTGTTGTGGCTTCGTGTATGTTGCCTAATGCGGGTAAAGGCATAGAATTTCTGTTTAAACCTGATATGTCGAAGATGACTGGCGATGTTTTCCTTAGTGCATTGGGACAGAGCTTCTATTCGCTGAGTATCGCGATGGGCTGTTTGTGTACCTATGCCAGTTACTTCTCCAGATACACCAATCTCACTACGTCAGCAACGCAGATTGCTATCATCGACAGCGTTGTTGCTATTCTTGCAGGACTGATGATATTTCCTGCGGCCTTCTCTGTTGGTGTCAATCCAGATAGTGGTCCTTCACTCATATTCATCACATTGCCCAACGTCTTCTCGCAAGCATTTGGTGCCATTCCCATAGTGGGTTATTTTGTGTCGTTGTTATTCTTTGTGTTGCTGAGTCTGGCAGGACTGACATCGCTCATGTCGCTTCATGAAGTAAGTACAGCTTTCTTCCAAGAAGAGTTTACCCTGTCGCGCAAGAAAGCTGCCCTTATAGTGACCATATCAACAGCTATCATCGGTGCGTTCTGCTCGTTGTCGCTGGGAGCGACCGATATCCTTGTCTTCGGTGGAAAGGCACTTTTTGATTGGTTTGACTTCATTACAGGACAAATATTCCTACCTGTTGTGGGATTCTTGACTTGTATCTTTATCGGATGGTTTGTACCTCATAAGGTAGTGCGTGAGGAGTTTACCAACTGGGGAACGCTTCGTAGCGAGTGGTACGCCCGTTTGTTTCATATCTACCTCTTCTTGGTGAAATACATCTGTCCGATGGCGATTCTATTCATATTCCTTCATCAGTTTGGACTGTTGAAATAGAATTTTGTCCATTTCATCGGAGTATTGTTGGGGCATAAGGACTATGTTCGTCTGCCATCTACATATTTATATATAAACACAAACCATTATGACAGAACGTGGAAACTTTGGTAGTAAGATTGGCGTGATACTTGCAACGGCAGGATCTGCAGTAGGCCTTGGTAACGTATGGCGCTTCCCCTATATGGCAGGCGAGAATGGTGGCGCTGCTTTCATAGTGATATATTTGGTATGTATTCTAATGCTTGGATTGCCCGGCATGTTGAGTGAGTTTATCATCGGTCGCCATGCGCAAGCCAATGCAGCGCGTGCCTACGATAAACTGTCGAAAGGTCGGCCCTGGAAGTTTGTCGGCTATCTTGGTATTCTCACTTCTACTATCATCCTCGGTTTCTATTCGGTAGTGGCAGGCTGGTGTCTGCAATACCTGTATATAGCACTGACTGGCATGACGAGTGGCAATGTTGATGCCGTTCGAGAGTATTTCACCGATTTTTCCGGTGATGCGATGAAACCGGCTATTTTAGGCGTTTTGTTCATCTTAATCACCCAGTTTGTGGTGGTTCGTGGTGTGCGTGGTGGTATAGAGCGCGCTTCAAAACTGCTTATGCCTGTGCTTTTCGTGTTGTTGATTATCATCGTAGTGGCATCGTGCATGTTGCCTGGAGCCTTAGAAGGCATCCGTTTCCTGTTCTATCCCGACTTTGGTAAGTTGTCGAGCGACGTATTGCTCGAAGCATTGGGCCAATCGTTCTTCTCCTTGTCGTTGGGTACAGCATGTCTATGTACCTATGCCAGTTATTTCTCCAAAGATACAAACCTCTTGAAATCTGCATTCCAGATTGTGACCATCGATACGATGATAGCTGTTTTGGCTGGTTTGATGATATTTCCTGCAGCGTTTTCTGTAGGTGTCAATCCCGATAGTGGACCTTCACTCATATTTATCACCTTGCCTAATGTATTCTCGCAAGCCTTTGCGTCGATGCCCGTGGTGGGTTATGTGATTAGTGTGATGTTCTATGCACTATTGGTTTTTGCAGCGATGACATCAACCATTTCGATGCACGAGATTGGTACTGCTTTCTTTACTGAAGAGTTTACTTTACGACGCCGTTACTCTGCTTGGGTGGTGACAGTTGCTGCAGGAGCTATCTGTGTGTTGTGCTCATTGTCAGTAGGAGGGCGTTCGTGGTTGCAAATCACTGGTGTAGCGCTGATGGATTTTTGTGATAAAATCACTGCCAACATTATGATGCCAATCGGAGCGATGCTCACTTGTCTATTCGTCGGATGGTATATTCCCAAGCGTACGGTCTATGCTGAGTTTACTAATCGTGGCATGACCAATCAGCGTTGGTTTATGATTTATCTCTTTGCCGTCCGCTATATTTGTCCCATCTGCATCCTCATCATCTTCCTCCATCAAATGGGAGTGGTTTGATGAAAGAGGTCATGCAGGTGAGCATATCCACGTGATGAAAAACACAAAGGCGGCAAGTGAAACGTTTCACTTGCCGCCTTTTGGTCGGGATGAGGCGACTCGAACGCCCGACCCCTACGTCCCGAACGTAGTGCGCTACCAACTGCGCTACATCCCGATTTTGCGGTGCAAAGGTACTAATTATTTATGAATAACGTAGAGAAAAACATTGTTTTTTTGCCTTTACACCCAAAATGCCACTTATTTGCTATAGCAATTCGGGCAGTTGGAATAGTTTGATGCCATTAGATCCTTTGATAAGGATATACATGTCTTGCGGCTGTTGGGCAGCAATGGCTGCTTTTACTTCTTCTATATCGTGGAATTTCTTGAAGCTGCATTCTGTCTTTGCGAACTCTTCGCCAACGAGCCATACCTGTTGGAAACCAGCTTGTTTGAGTTGTTCCACCACCTTTTGGTGTTCTTCTGCAGAGACATCACCCAATTCACGCATATCGCCGAGGATTGCCATTTTTGCAGGCACATCCATGAGTTTGAAGTTGTCGATAGCAGCCTGCATGCTCGATGGATTGGCGTTATATGCATCGACCACGAGATGATTATGGTCGGTGATGGTCATCTGTGAACGATTGTTGGTAGGGGTGTAGTTGGCAATTGCTTTGTTGATAAGTTCGAATGGTACGTTGTTGACATAGCCCACGGTTATTGCAGCTAGAATATTATCGAGATTGTAAGCACCGATGAGGTTGGTCTGCACCTCCATCCATTCGCTGGCATAGCCTGCATCGCTGTCTTGCTCTCGCCAGCGGAACTTGAGAAATGGGGCGCATGATAATACTTCGCCATGTATCAGAATATCGGGGTTGCTACTCTGACCATAGTAATAGATGTCTGCGAGACCTTCGGTCATAGCCATCAAGTGTTCATTGTCTCGATTGACAAACACAGGGCATTCGTGTTGTCGGAGATAATCGTAGAGCTCGCCTTTGGTATGGCATACACCTTCGAAAGATCCAAAACCCTGTAGGTGGGCACGCCCCACGTTGGTAATCAGTCCACATGTAGGTTCAGCCGTTTCTACCAGTGTTTTGATGTCTCCCGGATGGCTTGCTCCCATTTCCACTACTGCGATATCGTAGTCTTCGTTTAGTCTGAAGAGAGTTTTCGGAACGCCTATGTCGTTGTTGAAATTACCCTCTGTTGCCATTACGTTATAACATTCAGCGAGTACTGCCTTTGTGAGTTCCTTGGTAGTAGTCTTTCCGTTTGTACCCGTAATGCCTATGATGGGCAGATCGAAATGGCATCTGTGTTCGCGTGCCAAGTCTTTGAAAGTTTGCAATGTGTCATTCACTAAGATGTAGCGGCAGTCGTCTTTTTGAGTTTCAGGATTGGTGAGTTCGCTGACAATGGCATAGGCACACCCCTTCTCCAAAGCGGCCTGTGCGAATCGGTTACCATCAAACGAAGCCCCTTTAAGAGCCAAGAAGATGCTGTCTTTCGGGCATTCGCGCGAGTCGGTAGTGATGCACGGATGGGCGAGATAGAGTTTGTAGAGTTCCTTGATATCCATATATTTGTTGTTGTTTTGGTGATGCAAAGGTACGATTATGTGAGTGAACTGCAAAAGAATTGCCGTTTTTTCTTTGTATTTTCCTTATTTAACCGTAACTCTAGCGCTACACACCGAAGTTACTGTCGTTCGAGAATAAAAAAGAAAATTGATATTTCTTTTTGTATTCTGCTCACTTAATCGTACCTCTGACCTGTCGGTCTTAGGTACTGTCGTTCGAGAATAAAAAAGAAAATTGATATTTCTTTTTGTATTCTGCTCACTTAATCGTACCTTTGCGAAATATATATAATATACGTGTAAAATAAGATGGAATATACTCTGAATTGTAATGGGAAGCTGATAACCTTGTCCTCACCACAGGTCATGGGAATTCTTAATGTCACTCCTGACTCCTTCTATTCGGGAAGCAGAAAGCAAACCGAACGCGAAATAGCAGAACGTACACAACAAATATTGGCTGAGGGAGGTACTATGATCGACGTGGGCGGATGCTCAACAAGGCCCGGTAGTGCTCCTGTGGATGAAGAAGAAGAATCACGCAGACTGCGCTTTGCCCTTGAAATAGTACGTCGTGAAGCACCCGATACCATTGTAAGCATAGATACATTCCGTCCCGATGTGGCACGAATGACCGTTGAGGAGTTTGGTGCCGATATCATCAATGATGTGTCGGAAGGTGCTGATCCTGAGATGTTCCGCATGGTGGCGCGTCTTAAAGTGCCCTATATCCTCATGTCTATAGCTCCCACTATCCGCGATATGATGCTACGCTTTGCCCGTGAGATACAGCAGTTGCGCGACTGTGGACAGAAGGATATTATCCTTGATCCTGGTTTTGGATTCGGTAAAGACCTGCAACAAAACTATGACGTGATGCACCAATTGGATCAGCTCGATGCCCTTTCACTGCCTGTGCTTGTGGGAATCTCACGCAAACGCATGGTGTGGCAATTCTTGGAAAGCGATCCGCTACAGGCCCTCAACGGCACTACGGTGCTCAACACCATTTCATTGATGAAAGGCGCATCCATACTTCGCGTGCATGATGTGAAAGAAGCAGTGGAGTGTGTGCGTATTGTTGGACAGATGAACCCTAAACAATAAATTACCTGCCTATGTTTTTTGAGTTTGGAATAAAAGACGCCATTGACATTACTCTCGTGGCTTTGATACTCTACTACTTCTATCGGTTGATGAAGGAGTCGCGATCATTGCCTGTGTTTATGGGTATCTTGGTGTTTATTGTACTATGGCTTGTCGTCTCACAGGTGCTTGAAATGAAACTTCTGGGTAGTATCATGGACAAGTTGGTGAGTGTCGGTGTCATCGGACTTATCGTGCTTTTCCAAGACGATATCCGTCGTTTCTTCTACAATCTGGGTGCCCATCAACGCGTGAAAGGCATCCGTCGCTTCTTTACAGGCGAGGATGGACGTAAGAAGGAAGAAGATCTGAAACCCATTATCATACCTATTGTGATGGCAGCACTCAACATGAGCAAGAAAAAGGTTGGTGCTTTGATCGTGATGCAACGGTCTATGCCACTTGATGATGTGGCAAATACGGGTGAAATGATTGATGCAAATATCAGTCAACAGCTTATTGAGAATATCTTTTTTAAAAACTCTCCACTCCACGACGGAGCTCTTATCGTGGAAGGAAAACGTTTGAAAGCGGCAGGTTGCATACTTCCTGTCAGTCACGAACAGAATATTCCCAAATCGCTCGGACTGCGCCATCGTGCTGCTTTGGGCATGTCGCAAGACAGCGATTGCATAGCCATTGTGGTCAGCGAAGAGACCGGTGGCATCACTGTTGCTATTGATGGACAATTGCAACTTCGGCTCACTGCAGAGAAACTTGAAAGCATATTAACTGAGGAAATGATGCAATTAATCTAAAATATTCTGAATTCTACGGACTTATTCAGAATATTTTTAGTACTTTTGCAAACTAGATATAGCAAAATCAAACTTTTAATAAACAAACTATGGATTTATTAAGTCAAATCGTTGCGCGTGCAAAAAGTAACAAACAGCGCATCGTGCTCCCTGAAGCAACAGAGGAGCGCACCCTTAGAGCTGCCGATCGTGTATTGGCAGAAGACATGGCCGACATCGTTCTCATTGGTAATCCCAACGAAATCAAGCAGCTCGCTGCACAATGGGGACTGAACAGTGTAGATAAGGCCACTATCATCGACCCGGAAAACAATCCCAAGAGCGAAGAGTATGCTACTTTGCTGGCAGAACTTCGCAAAAAGAAAGGAATGACCATCGAACAGGCTCGCGAACTCGTGAAGAATCCGCTTTACCTCGGATGCATGATCATCAAGACCGAAGGAGCCGATGGTCAGATATCAGGAGCCCTCTCTACTACTGGCGACACCCTGCGCCCCGCACTCCAAATCATCAAGTGTGCCCCTGGCGTTTCATGTGTTAGCGGTGGCCTGCTCCTCATCAGCAAGCAGAAAGAGTATGGTGAAGACGGTGTTCTCGTAGTTGGTGACGTAGCTGTAACTCCCATGCCCAATGCAAACGAACTCGCCCAGATTGCCGTATGTACTGCCCAGACTGCTCGTTCTGTAGCAGGCTTTACTGATCCTCGCGTTGCCATGCTGAGCTTCTCTACCAAGGGCTCTGCTAAGCATGAAGTAGTGGATAAGGTTGTTGAGGCTACCAAACTGGCCCACGAACTGGATCCCGAACTCAAGCTTGATGGCGAACTTCAGGCTGATGCTGCACTTGTGCCCAGCGTAGCTGCAAAGAAAGCACCAGGTTCAGATATCGCAGGTAAGGCAAATGTTCTGGTATTCCCTAACCTCGAAGTTGGTAATATCGGCTACAAACTTGTGCAGCGACTTGGCGATGCCATTGCCATTGGTCCTATCCTCCAGGGTATTGCACGTCCGGTCAACGACCTCTCTCGTGGCTGTTCGGTAGATGATATCTACTACATGGTGGCAATCACAGCTTGCCAGGCCATGGATGCTAAGGCAAACAAATAACTAGCAAACAACTATAAAAGATGAAGATTCTGGTATTAAATTGCGGTTCGTCCTCTATCAAGTACGCACTGTACAACATGGACGACAAGAGCGTGATGACCTCTGGAGGTGCAGAGCGCGTAGGCTTGGACGGTGCCTTTGTCAAGGTGAAACTGGCCAATGGTGAGAAAAAGCAAATCATGCACGACATCCCCGAGCATACTGAAGGTGTGAAATTCATCTTCTCTTTGCTTACTGATCCTGAGGTTGGCGTTATTAAAGACTTGAAGGAAATCGATGCTGTAGGCCACCGTATGGTGCATGGCGGTGAGAAATTCAACAAGTCTGTACTGCTCACCGACGAGGTGTTGAAGGTTTTTGAAGAATGCTCTGACCTTGCTCCGCTCCACAATCCTGCCAACCTCAAGGGTGTCAATGCCGTTAAAGAGCTTATGCCCGGACTGCCTCAGGTAGGTGTGTTCGACACTGCATTCCATCAAACGATGCCTGCCAAGGCCTATATGTATGCCATCCCTTACGAACTCTATGAGAAGTATGGCGTGCGTCGTTATGGTTTCCACGGCACCAGCCACCGCTATGTATCTGCTCGTGCCTGCGAATTTTTAGGCATCAAGGCAGAAGGTACCAAGATGATTACTTGCCACATTGGTAATGGAGGTAGCGTCGCAGCCGTTGTTGATGGCAAGTGTATCGACACTTCCATGGGTCTTACACCACTCGAAGGACTCGTGATGGGAACCCGTTCTGGCGATATAGATGGTGGTGCAGTGACTTTCCTTGAGAAGAAACTGGGCCTCGATGCTGATGGCATGAGCAACCTGCTCAACAAAAAGAGCGGTGTAGCTGGTATCACAGGAGGTTCATCAGACATGAGAGATGTAGAGAATGCAGCCAAAGCCGGTGAGCCTCGTGCCCAGTTGGCACAGGCCATGTACTTCTACCGCATTAAGAAATACATTGGTGCCTATGCTGCCGCTATGGGCGGAGTGGATGTCATTGTATTCACAGCTGGCGTCGGAGAAAATCAGGTCAGCATGCGTTCAGAGGTATGCAAGGGTCTTGAATTCCTCGGTGTGAAGTTTGATGAGGCCAAAAATGCCGTACGTGGCGAAGAGGCTGTTATCTCTGCCGACGATTCGAAGGTGAAGGTTGTGGTCATTCCTACCGATGAGGAACTCATGATTGCTACCGATACGATGAATCTGCTCTAAGCGTTATCATCGCAGCAATACATTTTTTTGATGGTGGAAGACCGCTTGGTGGCCCGCAAGGGATGCTTGATAGGAGGTCTTTCACCATTATTATTACTCCAGAGACCATAGATGTTATACTCCATTCCAACTGAAATGGTGTAGTGGTCGATGGGGTGGAAAACTGGTTGTTGAAGTCGTTTTGACCTCATAATCCATGTGGATTCAATAGAAACAGAGGTGTTACACCAATTATAATATATAGAAAGGAATCAAGATGAAAGTAGTGACATTCGGCGAAGTATTACTTCGCTTCTCCAAAAGAGACGATTACCGCCTGACACAAGGCGCACAGATGGAAGCTCATTTTGGCGGCAGTGAGGCCAATGCGGCAGTTTCGCTTGCCATGTTGGGTAATGAGGTGCGCTATGTGAGCCGCCTGCCGGAAACGGCAATGGGCAAGGCTTGCGAACAGCGTTTGCGCGAGATGGGACTCAATACGCGCTTCATCAACTGGGGTGGGCCACGTATCGGAACCTATTTCTTCGAGCAGGCAGCATCGCTTCGCCCATCGCGTGTGGTCTATGATCGTAAGGATTCCGCATTCTATAATCTACATCCCGGTATGATACCTTGGCGCGATGTGTTTCGTGGCGCTGATGTGTTTCATTGTTCCGGTATCACCTGTGCCCTTTCGCAGAGTGCTACCGATGCCACTTTTGAGGCAGTGCGCACTGCCGACGAGATGGGACTTGTCATTGCCTGCGACATCAACAACCGCAAAAACCTGTGGAACTATGGCGCTAAGGCAGCCGATGTGTTGCCCCAACTGATGCATTATAGCGACATTGTCTTTGGCGATGCTGGCGAATGGGAATTGGTGTCAGGACTGCCACGCATACCCTTTGAAGCAACTTCGTCCGATTATCACATTGATGTGGAGGCCTATACTGCGATGTTTCGCAAGATAGCAGACCGTTTTCCGCGCTGTAGGAAGTTTATCATGGGATTGCGCAATGAGGTCTCATCCAATCACCATTTGCTCAGTGGTGTACTTTTCGATGGCGAAAAACTCTATACCACTCGCGTCTATGACATTAATCCAGTGATTGATCCCATGGGTGTTGGTGATGCTTATCTGGCAGCCTATCTCCATGCACACCTGGTGCGCCGCGACGATGACCAGCGTTGTCTTGACTTCTCGCTGGCTGCCAGTACACTGAAAAGTACGATATCGGGCGACTTCAACCTTTCTACTGAAGAGGAGATTGAAGCCTTGATGAACAGTTGATAGCCATTTTCTTCATCCGACAGCCCGTTAGATCGGCTGGCTACAGGATAGGATGAAATGAGTCGTACAGCAGTTTTCTAACGATTAGAAAACTGCTTGTCGGACATCGTGATATGCTGTTAGGGTTGGCTTTCCCCCTCCACATACTCCTCTAAGAACATGTGTTCGCCATCATATACGGCATAGGTGAACTGGCTAATCCAGTCGCCTAATATCATCAGGCGTGTGTGGCGTTCCAGTTTTATATCGAGTTCTATGTGTCTATGCCCAAAGATGAAATAGTCTATGTTGGGATGATCCACCATATAAGCGCGTGCAAAGCGTACCAAGTGTTCACGCTCTTCACCCATAAAGGAAGGTTGGTCGGTCTTTTTGTGCTTGATATAACTGTGTTTTGCCCATGTCAATCCGAATGCCATGCCCCATCGTGGGTGGATGGAAGAGAACATCTTTTGACACACCGTATTATGGAAAATGGCACGAAGCAATTTGAATGAGGCATCATTGTCGCCCAGTCCGTCGCCATGAGCAAGGAAAAATTCGTGACCATAGATTTCTGTTGTCTCCTCTTTCTTATGCAGTATCACCCCACATTCCTGTTGCAGATAGTTGTAAGCCCATATATCGTGATTGCCGGTGAAATAGTGGATTTCCACTCCCATATCGCTCAGTTCCGAGAGTTTGCCTAAGAACCGGGTATAGCCGCGTGGCACTACGTAGCGGTATTCATACCAGAAATCAAACATATCGCCCAGCAGATAGATGGCTGCCGCCTTCTCTTTGATAGAATCGAGAAAGCGTACCAGACGTCGTTCCTGCGTGCGTTGATGCGGAACTGCCAACGATCCGAGGTGGGCATCGGATAGGAAATATACATTCTTCATGGGCTTTACACCTTATTATATATTATAGTATCTGTCGATAATCAATATGGAGCTTGTCGCTATTGGTTGCAGTTTCCATGTCTGTGTTTATAGAGCATCAGTCGAAACCGAGTTCGACACGAGCCTCTTCGCTCATCATCGACTGGTCCCAAGCGGGTTCAAACACGAGGTTGACGTTGGCTGTTTTCACGCCATCCACACCTTCCAGTTTGGTGCGTACATCTTCCAGTATAAAGTCAGCAGCCGGACAGTTTGGTGCAGTGAATGTCATGTCGAGTTCCACAGCTCCGTCATCTTTCACATCAATCTTATAGATCATGCCCAGATTGTAGATATCTACGGGTATTTCCGGGTCATATACAGTTTTGAGCACATCCACGATGCGTTCTTCTATTTGTGTCTTTTCTTCTTGTGTCATAGTCTTATTTGTTTTCTTCTTGCAAAGATATATCTTTTTTCCCAAACCACCAAAAATAGGGTGCATGGATGAAAAAGGAACGGGTAAACAAGTGGTGTGTCATAGAAAAATCGTATCTTTGCAGTGATGAACAGGAAGGAACATAAGCTATATTAACTATGTCACATATTGCTAACCTATGAAGAAGCGAAATTTGGTATCCTATTTAGCCATTCTTATGGCAATAGGATTTATCATTGCGGTAGTTGGAATTATCATCGATGGGCAGGTGATGCAGGAGTCCTATGAAACAACGGCAGCCCAATCGTATAATTATCGTGTGGCTATTCTTTAGTTTTCATATTGGCCATTCTGACTTATGTCATTGGATTCTTGTCGTTGGCGGTAGTGCCTATGCTTGTGGATAAGATGAGGACAGAACAACAGCTGGAGGTTGAATGGAAACGTCCTCGATGCCTGTTCTTCTTGTCTTATAGTCTCTTGGTGTTGTCTTTTCTGTTTCCAGTGATATTGTCTTATTGTGATAACTGGGGAGTTGTTCCCTTGATATTATTGTTTGTATTGGGCATTCTCGGACTACTTTTGGGAAGAATGGCTATTCGTGGCATGTTGAATATGTTTGTCTCTTATACTGAAACGACATTGTGATATCAAAATGATTCAGCCGCATTTGATTTTTCAAATGCGGCTGAATCGTTGTGTATGAGAACGGGAAATTCCGTTGAAATCAGGCCTTTTTATTTATTTGGCGTATTCCAAACCTTAGTTTTGGTGCAGGTGGTGGGAGCGGTAAGGCGTGCAACGCGCAGCAGGAAATCACCCTCTTCAAGTGTCCAGCGACCGTCGGCACCTACAAAGGCAAGGTCTTTTGCCGGCAGAGTGAAAGTCACAGTTTTTGTTTCACCTGGTTCGAGACTAATCTTGGTGAAGCAACGCAGACGCTTGTTGTCGGGCACTATCGATGCTATGAGGTCGCTCGAATAGAGCAATACCGACTCCTTGCCAGCACGGCTACCCGTGTTTTTCACATCCACCGTAACGGTCAGCGTATCGTCGGCAGTGAAGTTTGCCTTATCCACCTTTAGATTGGCATACTCAAAAGTAGTATAGCTCAGACCGTACCCGAAGGGCCATTGCAGCGAAACCTTCGCATCGTAGTTGTATGCACCAGCCATGGTGCCCACTTCTTCGCTGACTTTATAGTCGTAGTTAGCCAGTGAATTGATTTCTTTCGGATAGGTGTAGGGCAGTTTCGCAGAAAAGTTAGCATCGCCAGCCAACAGGTTTGCCAGTGCATCGCCACCGTAGTTGCCTGGCAACATGATGTGGACAATGGCTTTAGCCAGCGGTTCAATGTCGGCGATGAGCCGTGGACGACCTTCGTTGAGCACGAGAACTATGGGCTTGCCAGTCTTTGCCAGAGCCTTCACCAGATTGCGTTGGTTCTCTGACATCCAAAGGTCAGTGAGGTTTCCCGGTGTCTCGCAGTAGCTGTTTTCACCCACACAGGCAATGATGACATCCGCCTGAGCAGCCGCAGCAACAGCTTTTTCGATCTGTGGTTCATTTTCTTCCCAGTACTGTCCCTTTTCGTTGTAGGTCACACCTTGGTCGAGAATCACGTTTTCCTGACCGTATTTGTTGCAGAGTGCTTCATAGATTGTGTTGTATTTCTCTGCCAAGTCTTCAGCTTTGCTACCCTGCCAAGTGTAGCTCCAACCGCCGTTGAGGCAGCGCATCTGGTTGGCATTAGGTCCTGTGAGCAGTATCTTTTTCCCTTTTGCCAATGGCAGAACGCCTTCATTCTTTAGCAGAATCTCAGTTTCCTCGGCGCTACGGAGAGCCAAATCAGCATGTTCTTGCGATCCAAACTTCTCATAGCCCTTGCCCCCGGTGTTTGGTTCGTCAAACAGTCCGATGCGGTATTTCAGTCTGAGGATGCGACGCACGGCATCGTCGATACGCTCTTGGCTCACCTTGCCATCGTTGACGAGTTGTTTCAGCAGTATGCAAAACTCCACGCTGTATGGGTCCATCGACATATCGATACCGGCATTGATAGCAATGCGGATCGCATCTTTCTTGTCTTTTGCCACTCTTTCGCGGGTAAAGAGATTGTTGATGTCAGCCCAGTCGGTGACAATCATTCCGTCCCAGTTCAAATCTTTCTTAAGCCATTGAGTAAGGTATTCGTAGCTGGCGTGCACGGGTACACCGTTGATGCTTGACGAATTGACCATGATGGTGAGTGCGCCAGCCTGTACGGCAGCCTTGAAAGGCTCGAAATACTTTTCTCTCAACACGTTTGGAGCGATATACGCCGGTGTGCGGTCTTTGCCGGTGAAGGGAGCGCCGTAACCCATATAGTGTTTCAAACTGGTAGCTACGTTATAGCGTGAGAGGTGGTTGTGGTCATTGCCCTGATAGCCCATGATTTCAGCTTCAGCCATGCGTGCATTGACAATGGGGTCTTCGCCGAAGCTCTCCCAGATGCGCGACCAGCGTGGATCTCTGCCGAGGTCGGTCACAGGGTTATATACCCAAGGACAGTTGGCAGCGCGGCTTTCGTATGCGGTAACCTGTGCTCCGGTGCGTGCCAACTCAGTATTGAATGAAGCAGCGATATTGATAGGTTGCGGAAAGAGCGTTCCGCCTTGAGTATAGGTCACTCCGTGGTTGTGGTCCAGACCGAACACATCGGGGATGCCGATATGTCTCATCGATTTTTTCTGTATCAGCCGAATCCACTCCTGCCATTGTTCTACGGTAGCAGCGCGTGTTCCCGGTGCATTGAGCAGCGATCCCACTTTGTATTTAGAGATACAGGTGTCAAGCATCGTCTCGTTGAGTTTCCATTTTCCCGATGCGTCGTATGTCCCCATGATATCGAGGTTGAGTTCGAGCATCTGGCCTATTTTCTCATCGAGGGTCATTTTGGCAAGTGTCTTTTCTACTTTCGCTTCCAACTGTTCATCGCGTGGAATGGCGGGTTTAGCTGTCTGTGCAGCAGCCCATGCCGAGCAACAGCAAACCACAGCCAAGAAGTATTTTCTCATCATAGTGTAGTATGGTTAGTTATATATATGAATATGTTTTCAGTGACTGCAAAGTTACTAAATAGTGGGCAGAGTGCCAAACAGAGTCGTTCTTTTTTATTTGTTTTTTCCGCTCAGTGCCCTCATGGCGTTGAGTACCGCCAGTACGGTGACGCCCACATCGGCAAACACAGCCATCCAAAGTGTAGCCATACCGAAGGTTGCCAATAGCAGTACAGCCACCTTGATGCCAATGGCGAGCACCACATTCTGGCGTGCTATGGCGATGGTGTGGCGTGCAATGCTCACGGCAAGTGCAATCTTAGAAGGTCGGTCGTCCATCAATACCACGTCGGCAGCCTCTATGGCAGCATCGCTACCCAGTGCGCCCATGGCAATACCCACGTCGGCTCGTGCCAGTACGGGCGCATCGTTGATACCGTCGCCCACAAAGGCAAGGGCTTTATCGACGGGTTTTTCCTGTATCAGCCGTTCCACATGTGCCACCTTATCGGCTGGCATGAGTTCGGCGTGAAACTCATCTATATGAAGTGTCTCCGCTACATGTTGTCCCACTTCCTGTCGGTCGCCGGTGAGCATGACCGTGCGTTTGATGCCCAACTGCTTGAGTTTGTTGATGCTTTCAATGCTGTCGTCCTTGATATGGTCGTTGATGACGATGTGGCCTGCATACTGTCCGTCGATAGCCACATGGATGATAGTGCCGATGTGATGGCATGGATGCCACTGTGCACCTATGGCTTCCATCATGCGCTGATTGCCCACACAGACGATGTGGTCCTCAACCTGTGCGCGAATGCCCTGTCCTGCCACTTCTTCCACATGGCTGATGCGGCATCCGTCGGTAGCCTCTTCGGGGAACGCATTACGCAGGGCAGCTCCGATGGGATGGGTGGAAAAATGCTCTACGTGGGCAGCGAGGTGAAGCAGTTGACGCTCGTTGAAATGGTCGGGATGCACCGCTTCTACGGCAAACTGACCGTGGGTGAGGGTGCCCGTCTTATCGAAAACCACCGTATGGAGGTTGGCGAGTGCATCCATATAGCATGCCCCTTTCACCAGTATGCCGTGGCGCGACGCTCCACCGATGCCTCCAAAGAAGGTGAGGGGAATGCTGATGACGAGAGCGCAAGGGCAAGATACCACCAAGAACATCAGTGCGCGGTAGAGCCATGTGGGGAAGTTTTCGATGAAATCGCCGGAAATGAGTGGCGGAACCACCGCCAGTATCAATGCAGCAACGACCACTACAGGGGTGTAATAGCGTGCAAAGCGGGTGATGAAAGCCTCGCTTTTCGACTTGTTGTCGCTGGCATGTTCCACCAAATCGATGATTTTCGACACGGTACTGTCGCCGTAAGTCTTGGTCGTAGTGACGTTGATGACACCGCTGAGATTGATACATCCCGACGTGATGTCGTCGCCTTCATGGATGTCGCGCGGTTCACTTTCACCCGTTAGTGCCACGGTGTTGAGTGCCGATGAGCCTTTGCAGACCGTTCCATCGAGGGGCACTTTCTCGCCCGGTGCGATGATGATGGTTTCTCCTACTGCCACATCTTCCGGTTTTGCATCGACGGTTTGACCGTTGCGCACCACGTGTGCCACATCGGGGCGTATGTCCATGAGGTTTGAAATGCTTTTGCGGCTCTGCCCTTCGGCATAGCCTTCAAACATTTCGCCTATCTGGAAGAACAGCATGACGAATACTGCTTCGGGAAATTCGGTGTCGGCACCGGGCAGAAATCCGATACACAACGCACCGATAGTGGCTATCGCCATGAGGAAATCCTCGTTGAACGCATCGCCATGGAGCAGTCCTTCGGCGGCTTCGCCCAGCGTTTTATGACCCACCAGGAGGTAGGGCACGAGATAAATGAGCAACAGTTGCCATGTGGGCAACGTGAGATAATGTTCTATGCAGACCGCACCGATGAGCAGTATGATGGTTGTGGCGATGACAGCCAGTTGTCGGTGAAGGCTGTTATGGTCGTGATGGTGGTGATGGTCTTGACCTTCATTGTGATGATGATGGTGTGCTTCTGCCTCAGAATGACAGTTGCAGCTGCAGTGACTGTGATGTTGATGTTCGTGTGCCATATATTATAATACGTGTTTGTTTCTGATGGCAAAGGTACACAAACCAGTGTCACGATGATATGAAAACATGGAAAAACCGCTGTTTCTTGCAACCCGATTGCAAGAAACGGCGGTTGGATTAGAAATGATAGGTAAGTCCGGCTCTCACTTCAAAGGTCTTCGCCTTGACGTCGGCATAGTATTTGTAGTGGGTTTGTCGCTCGAAAAACGAACTTGCCATCAATAGGCTCCAGCGCTTTGGCAAGTCGATTTCTATCATCGGACTGACCACCAGAAGGTGTGCATTGCCTTTGTCTCCCTGTGCATTGAGATACAGCGGGTCGATGGTGCTGAGGTCTTTATTCTCGTAACCCTTCCATGTGAAGATGCGGAAATAATGCACATTGAGGATGAACCTGCCGAACCTGCCTATCTCCATGTGGGTCTTGGCCTTGATGCTGTAGCCGCTTCCCATGTTGTAGTCGCGGTCAATCACATTGAAATAGTCGCTCTTTGTGCCGCCCAGCAGTATGCCGCTGAGGAAAATGCGCTGTTCGAGACGCGTCAGCGCTCCCACCTTTGGAAATCCTACGATGACTCCCGGTCCCACCGATGCCGCTTCGCTGATGCGATAAGGGGTGAGATCCGACCCGTTTTTCACTGGTTTCGAGTCGTAATAATTGAAGTGTTGATAGATGCCAAACTCAACATCCATGGATTTTCCCCAATTGAACGGTGCCGACCAGAGACGTCCCAGAATGTGCAAGGAGTTGATGATGGGCTGGTTTTTGCTGAGTCCGAAGGTCACTTCAGCACTAAAGAAATCGTAGGGCTTGTTGTGGTTTTCACCATCCATGGCATCGCCGTATTCCATAAAGAGATTGACGTAGGGATTGTGTTCGCCACGGAAGATGGCACCATTGTCTGCCAGATAGCGGTCGCCCACACTGATGGAACAGTCGAGGGGGAATGCCTCACGGTCGTGGTGCAGGTAGTGGGTGGACCTCACGCGCCATGCTTCGCCCGTGATGATGCGGTTCAAACCCTTGATGGGATTGATGATGGTGGCTGCTGCCTCACGCAGGAATCGCGGGAAACCATAGGCGCGGTCGTCGAGAATGATGTCGCTGACGCGGTGTGTCACCTCTCCTATGCAGATGCCTCCCATGGTTGTAGCTATCAAATCGTTGATGGCTGGCGGTTCTTTCTCGCCTGCCACTTCCCACATGAGCGATCCAAAGAAGGAGTAGGGAGCCGATTGCCAGAAGTTGAGCCCATTGCTTCGTGCGGCATTGTAGTAGAGGTTGCCGTGGTAGGGATGGGCAAAAAGGTTGGTGGAAAACTGGTCGTTGTCCCACACAAAGCCGTTGCGGATGTTGTGACCAATGGAGTTGAGCGTGGTTTTGGCAAATTCCTCGCCCAGCACAAAACGGTCGAAACAGTGGACAAACACGTTGATGCCCGTGGCTTCGACAGCTGCTCGCCAAGGTTTTGGTTTGAGGGGCAGTGCCATGATGGAATCTGTGCGATCCATGATATCATCGTCGTTGCGTCTGATGTCGAAGATGTCTTGCGGCTGTGAACGCTGGTGGCGTATGGTCAGACCTGCCTCGATGAGCGGGCGGTTGCGGTAGTGTCGGTTGTGGCTGTAGTATCGGGTGTCGCCATAACCCACGGAGACAAAGGCACCAAGATACTTGCCCAACTGGTAGTCGGCATTGATGCGTGCCTGTATGGAATAGAGTCGTTCAGGCTTGTCGGCCTTGTGTTGGAAGGTCTCTATATGGTAGAAGCCCACATCGCCACTCAGTGTCAGTCGTGGTGTGAGGTGGAAATACTGTCCGATGCGATAATAGATGGCACCGGAGAAATCGCGGTCGAGACCCATATAGTGGGTTCCCGCACCAAGAATGTTATAGGTGCTGCGGTTGCGGTAGCGCACGGCAGCATTGAACTTGGTGCTCGATCCGGCAGAAAACATATAGTCGATGGTGGTCTTGGCATTGATATTGACCAGTCCTATCTTGTGTGCCAAGGTGTCGCGAGTGACGTTGACAATGCCCACCTGCCATCCCCTTGGATGTGCCAGTGCCACATTGATAAGTCCTATCTGCGAACCGTTGAGCGAGTCGGCATAGTTGGCAGCAGCCAACTGAATGCCGCGCATATATCCCGACGACACGTTGAGGGCACCTCCCAGCTGTATGCCTTTCTCCACTCCCATAGCGATATTGCTGATGGCGCTGAGCTGTATGCCTCGGAAAGGAGCCGCCGACATATTGGTAATGGGGGAGAACTGCACACCGTTGGCATAACTGTCGGCAATGTTTGCCACCAGTCCAAACTGCACATAGCGCATGGAATCTTGGTGACTGACAATACCTATAGGATAGTTTTGGGCGCTTGCCCCGCATGCTGCACATAGGGCAACGACCAGTGCGGCTATCTTGCTGAAGTGATGGAAAATGGTAGTTTTCATGATGCAAATATAACTATTTGTCGGGATAAACATCGTGATTGCCTCCGCATTTTATACTTTGTTAGTAATTGCGGTTAAGCGTTGAGGCTGAAGCTGATGAGGCTTTGCATGGAAGGGAATATGCATCATGCGACTAACCATAGTCGATGACAGGTATTGAGAGCGTAGTCTAAATCTTTAAGTAATAGCGCGTTGCCGTTATGTGAAAGCCGTATCTGTTAGCAAATCAAATTGATTTGCCGAGGAAAACAAATTGATTTGCCGAGCAAAGTAAATTGATTTGCTGAGGAAAGTAAATTGATTTGCTGAGGAAAGTAATTTGTTTTGCAAGGCTATGAAACTTGCGCAACGTAGTCTGAAGATATGTATAGAAGGTAAACGAAATATTCGTTGATGATGCAAATTCATTGAGTTTGCTGACCAAATTCATTGAAATTGCTGAGTAAATTCATTGAATTTGCTGAGCAAATACATTGAAATTGCTGAGAAAGGTATGCTGCGCGATGATTCTATATGGCTGATATTCAAGACAAACGACCCTCTTCTCGATAACTATAATAACGTCCGTCGGTGATGATGATATGGTCAAGCATGAAGATACGCATGGTCTGGCAAGCCTTTCTCACCAGTTCCGTCAGGCGGTCATCGTTGCTACTTGGGCGATGGTTGTTGCTGGGATGGTTGTGGCAGATGGCAACTATAGTGGCATTGGCAAGCAAGGCCTCTTTAAGTATGATGCGCACATCGACCGCCGTTTCGCTGATGCCGCCATGGGAGAGACGCACTGCCTTGAGGAGATTGAAATTCTGATTCATGAGCAATGCCCATGCCTCTTCCACATCAAGGTCTTGCATCTTGGGGTGCATGTATTGATAGATCGCCTCTGCCGAATCGAGCTTAGGACGCACTTCTGCCTTTTCCATCTGGCGGCGCTTGCCCAGTTCGCATGCCGCCATAATGGTGACAGCCTTGGCAGGCCCCACACCTTTGTACTCCATGAGTTGGGCAATGCTGCGCTTGCCCAGCGTGTTGAGGTTGTTGTTACAGTCGTTGAGCACCCGTTTCATCAGATCGACGGCACTCTCTTCAGGGGTGCCCGAACCGATGAGAATGGCCATGAGCTCGGCATTGCTCAATGCTTCGGGACCCAGTCGCATGAGTTTTTCACGCGGTCGGTCGTCTTCTGCCCATTGGGTGATGCTGAGTTTGTCCATACGGATGCTACTCGACAGAGTAAGTTTATTTATAGAAATTCTTCTCGAAAGCCGTAAACTCGTCTTGCTTTCTGACACAGCGCTTCCACCAAGACTCTATGAATCCGAAGCCATATCCCATAAGCTGGACAAAGGCGGCGGGCACACTGAGGATGCCAACCTTCAGACTCTTGTTGCACACGGTGGAGTCGATCAGAATGATGAGTGAATAGAGTAGGATGGGAATCCACGGACAGACAAACAGCCACAGCCATTGGCCTTCGGGACAATAGTGCATCAGCGCACGGCCTACGGCGCTGGCAAGGATAAGGGCAATGACGCCTACGGTGAAGACCATAGGCAGCAGATGCACTAATTTGAGCGTGCCGGGATGGAGCTTCTCAAGATTGATGCGTGCTATGCCGCTGTTATACACCTGGCGGAAAAACTTGCGGAAGTCGGTGCGGCGCTTATGCCAAACCCATGCTTCGGGGAAGAGTCGGGTGGAATAGCCTGCTTCTACTATGCGATAACTGAAGTCGATATCCTCGCCAAAACGCATCTTGGCAAATCCATTCAGATGTGCATAGACCTCACGACGAATACCCATGTTGAACGAACGGGGATAGAACTTGTCGAGTTTGGCTTTGCCACCGCGGATGCCGCCGGTGGTAAAAAAACTCGTCATCGAGTAGGAAATGGCCTTCTGGATGGCAGTAAACGAGGGATGTGAAGCGTCGGGACCGCCGAAAGCATCGACGGGATGCTGATTCAACTCGCGGTTGATGGCAGCAAGATAGCCGTCGGGCAATACCACATCGGAGTCGAGCACGATGATATAATCGCCTGCAGATCGCTCAGCACCATAGTTGCGGCTCATGCCGGGACCGCTGTTTTCCTTATTGTAATAATGCAAATCAAGGATGCTTGCGAATTTCTCGCAAACATCCTTGCATGGGATTTGGGATCCGTCCTCTACTACAATTACCTCAAAATCGGTCTCTGTTTGAGAGCAAAGACTCTCAAGCAACTCGCCTATCTCATCGGGGCGATTATAGACGGGGACGATGATGGAATATTTCATTTACTCCTTTACGCGGTTCAAGTAACTGCCGTCGCGGGTGTCAACCTGTACGAGGTCACCCTCGTCAATAAACAGGGGAACGCGAATCTCTACACCAGTCTCCAGTGTAGCAGGCTTGGTAGCATTGGTAGCGGTATCGCCCTTGATGCCTGGCTCAGAGTGAGTGATGCGAAGATTGGTCTTCACAGGCATTTCGGCAAAGAGGATAGTGTTGGTGTCGGCGTCGCTGACAACTTCTACGATATCGCTCTCCTTCATGAAATCAACACCGGTAATCAGATCCTTGGCAATGGGAATCTGGTCGAAAGTCTCTTGGTTCATGAAAATGTAGTCAGCACCTTCCTGATAAAGATACTGGTAGGGACGACGCTCCACACGAACGTCTTCAAGGGCTTCACCGATGTTGAAGCGCTTTTCCAATACACGACCGCTTACCACATCCTTGAGAGTAGTACGCATGATGGTGTTTCCTTTACCTGGCTTCACGTGGAGGAAGTCGATGCAGAAATAGAGCTTGCCATCCATGCGGATGCAGGTGCCCTTCTTGATGTCTTGTGATTTAATCATATTGTTTTATCTGTAAAATTGTAACTTCTTATGGCTTAGTTTGTAAAAAGCGGTGCAAAGTTACGAAGAAAATATAAAAAAACGGCTTTTTATGTGCTAAAAATCGTATAAAACTTGCGTATTTCGAAAATAATGCGTAATTTTGCAACCCGAATTGTGGAATAATAACAAAAATAAAAATATAATAAGACAATGAAAAGAACATTTCAGCCTCACAATCGTCGTCGCGTGAACAAGCATGGTTTCCGCGAGCGTATGGCAAGCAAGAATGGTCGTCGCGTGCTGGCTTCACGCCGCGCTAAGGGCCGTAAGAAGTTGACCGTATCTCACGAGAATCACGGTAAGTAAATGACGGTTTCAGTAGGAGACGAAACAAGAACATAGAGAGACGACCCATGAGGCTGTCTCTCTTTTTTTTGTTTATTCATTTGGTAGTATGGATTATTCTTCGTACTTTTGCCCATTGGTTACACCTATTAATAATATATGAACGTCAAGGAATTCTTTGGAAAACTGTTCAGTCCCTATCTGTGCTTCCATCTGCTGGCTATGGCGGCAGTGGTCATACTCATCGTCGTGGGCATCAACGTGGGACTCAGTATATATACTAAGCACGGAGTGGGAATACCCGTGCCTGACCTGAAAGACATGGATTATAACAAGGCAGACCAACTGCTGCAACAAGACGGACTGAAAATTGCTGTCAGCGACTCTGGCTATGTCAAGACTCTGCCTGCCAACTGCATTCTCGCACAAAGCCCAGACTATGGCACAAAGGTGAAAGAAGGCCGCGTCATCTATGTCACGGTCAACTCGCCATCGTCGCCTACAATAGAAATACCAGACATTGTTGACAACTCAAGCTACAGAGAAGCTGAGGCGAAGCTCAAATCGCTCGGATTCAATGTGCTGCCTGCAAAAAAAGTAGCAGGAGAGAAAGATTGGGTCTATGGCATACTCTGCAGAGGAAGAAGAGTGGCTAATGGAGACCGCATCTCCATAGAATATCCACTCACACTCATGGTGGGAAAAGGTACCTACGATGACCAAGATGTAGATATAAACTATGTGGGACCCGATGCCGGATATGGCAACGAAACACAAAGTGGGGGAGATGTCGATGATTTTCAAGAAGTGACAGCACCATAACCATTGACCGCCAACGCCGATATAACGACTGTAATGAAAGATAAAAGCAACGAAATAAACGAAATAGGATACGACGAAATCGAAATGGATGACGATTTCGGACTCGATGCGGACCAACAAGGGAGCAACGGCGGACCTTCTGACGACGGACTGTATGAGCATTTGCGCATGGAAGTCGATAAAGGACAAGTGCCCGTGAGAATCGACAAATATATGTCGGAACATGTGCAGCACTCGTCCAGAAACAGAATACAGAAGGCTGCCGATGCGGGATATGTACATGTGAACGGCAATCCTGTCAAAAGTAACTATAAGGTCAGACCGGGTGATATCATCACGCTGATGCTCGACAGGCCACACCATGATACGTCAATCGTGCCGGAAAACATACCAATCGATGTGGTATATGAGGACGACCAACTGATGGTGGTCAACAAACCAGCAGGACTCGTGGTGCATCCGGGATGTGGAAATTTTACAGGAACACTCGTCAATGCCATAGCATGGCACTTGCGGGATCTGCCGACATACGACCCCAACGACCCCGCTGTGGGACTCGTACACCGTATAGATAAAGATACAAGCGGACTCCTCGTCGTGGCTAAAACACCAGAGGCAAAGACAGAACTCGGTGCCCAGTTCTTCAATCACGATACACACAGAAGTTATAATGCACTCGTATGGGGAAACCTTACCGAAGACAGTGGACGCATAGAGGGAAATATAGGACGCGATCCGAAGGATAGACTGCGCATGGCGGTATTCACACCAGGCGGAGATATCGGTAAAACGGCGGTCACACACTATCGGGTACTGGAGCGATTCGGGTATGTGACACTCGTCGAATGCAGACTCGAAACTGGGAGAACACACCAGATACGTGCACACATGAAACATATAGGACACCCGCTCTTCGGAGATGAACGATATGGCGGAATGGAAATACTAAGAGGTGAACGCTCTGCATCCTATAAGGCGTTTATACAAAACTGCTTCAAAATATGTGGAAGGCAAGCGCTACACGCACGCACACTCGGATTTGTGCATCCTGTCACCAAACAGCAAATGGACTTCAATTCGCCATTGGCAGCTGATATGGAGGCGCTGATTGAAAAATGGCGCAAATATATGAAACCGGAACAACAAACAATATAACAACATACACGAATGATCAACAATTTGAAACGTGACATCGCCATCGTATGCGGTGGCGACTCTTCAGAACACGACGTATCGCTGCGCTCAGCACAAGGACTCTTTTCGTTTTTCGACAAAGAGCGGTATAATGTATATATCGTCGATGTAAAAGGACAGAACTGGAATGTGGAACTGCCCGACGGAACTACTGCGCGCATCGACCGTAACGACTTTTCTTTTGTGGAAAACGGAAAGGCTAAAACATTCGATTATGCCTATATCACCATTCATGGAACACCGGGAGAAAACGGTATCATGCAGGGATATTTCGACCTCGTGGGGGTGCCATACAGTACAAGTGGCGTGCTCGTTGAGGCTATGACTTTCGATAAGTTTGTGCTCAACCAGTATCTCAAAGGATACGGAGTGAGCGTGGCTGATTCCCTGCTCATCAGACAAGAATATGAAGAACTGGTGTCTGACGAGGAAATTGAGGCGCGTATCGGAATGCCATGCTTCGTAAAACCGGCTGCTGATGGATCGTCATTCGGTGTCTCCAAAGTGAAAAACCGTGACCAACTGGCTCCTGCTATCAGAAAAGCTATGATGGAAAGCTCGGAAGTGATGGTCGAACAGTATCTGGAAGGTACCGAGATTTCTATCGGTGTATATAAGACTAAAGAGAAATCGGTTGTGTTTCCTGCTACAGAAGTCGTGACAACAAACGAATTTTTCGACTATGATGCTAAGTATAATGGACAGGTACAGGAGATTACACCTGCCCGTCTGTCAGAAGATGTGACACGTCGCGTTAAAGAAATTACCAGTCATATCTATGATATTCTGCACTGCAATGGCATCATACGCATTGACTATATCATCTCTAAGGAGGGAAAAATTTCTATGCTCGAAGTGAATACAACTCCTGGAATGACACCTACCAGCTTCATACCGCAACAGGTTAAGGCTGCGGGACTCAAAATGAGCGACGTGCTCACCGATATTGTTGAAAACCAATTCTGATACGAATATTATGGCTATTCCTGCTGAATTCGACGAGATAAGACCCTATGATACGGGAGAAGTGCAACAGGCTTTCAATGAATTGCTTGCTGACAGACAATTCTCGACCATGCTACGTGGCATCGTGCCGTGGCTGCCTAAATCATTGAGAAACGCTGTGCTGAAAATGGCTTTCATTGGGGTTAAGTCGCCACTCGACTTCCAGAAAAGGTTTATGAAACCTATCGTGCGACATATCATACGGAAGTATACGGACGGATGCACATTCGATGATAACTGTTTGCCACGCGATTTCAGTCTCCGATATACATTTGTCAGCAACCATAGAGACATCGTACTCGACTCGGCGCTACTCGACGTCATGCTTGTAAAAACGGGATATCCTACTACCGTGGAAATAGGTATCGGCGATAACCTCCTGATTTACCCATGGATAAAAAGGTTGGTGCGCATGAACAAGGCGTTTACGGTCAGACGGGGACTCACGCCAAAAGAGATGTTGCGCTCTAGCCAAATCATGAGCAGATATATACATTATGCGGTAACACAAAAGCATGAAAATATCTGGATCGCACAGCGTGAAGGAAGAGCAAAGGATTCTGACGACCGTACGCAGGATTCTGTACTGAAGATGTTGGCAATGGGAGGCGAGGGGAAACCTATCGATAGCCTCCGTGAAATCAATATCGTTCCACTCACCATCAGCTATGAGTTCGACCCATGCGATTATCTTAAAGCACAGGAATTTCAGCAGAAACGTGATAATCCGGCATTCAAGAAAAGTCGCCAGGATGATCTCGATAACATGAAAACAGGTATCTTTGGATATAAGGGACGTGTGCATTATCATTGTGCAGCACCCATCAATACATGGATCGACGAACTCGGTGATCTGCCAAAAACGGAGTTTTTTGCAGCACTCAGTAAGCGTATTGACCGTGAACTACATGCTAATTATTGTCTGTTCCCCTGCAATTACATCGCACTCGATGAGTTGGAAGGAACAAAAAAATATGCACAACATTATACCGAGGCGGACAAAAAACGATTCGAAGACTATCTCAAAGGTCAATTGGAGAAGGTGAAAATCGCTAATCCTGACGAGAAATTCCTACGGGAACGCATGCTTACCATGTATGCAAATCCATTGCGCAACTATCTCAAAGCCAAAGCGGAGTAAACTGCAGCAGCTATAAGTTGGCGCATGACATATAATAAACGGAAATCTCTGGGGCTTCTTTCCGAAGAAAACCTCAGAGATTTCTTTTTTCTATCATACGACCTCCATCACTTCAATATAATGAAGGAAAAAGATTTCCAGATGGTTTGAATGTCATTTTCAGATATTCAAACGCCGACTTCTCAGTGGTTTTCCCCAGTTTCTTGGATATTCTTATGTACCTTCTTGGATATTCTTTCACAACTCTCTGGATAGTCTTTCACAGCTCCCTGGATATTCTTTCGTAGTCTCCAGATCTCTTGGGCAACTCTATATATCATCTTTCAGACGTATGATTAGTATCCGGATCGTGTTCGATTGGTATTCGATAGTCGTTCGGCTTGTATTCGATTGCCGTTCGGCTTGTGTCCGATTGTTGTTCAATTGATGTTCTATAACGCTTTCTCAATACATTTCGAACACCACGATAACGTCATGTTTCAAAGCTTGTTATCCAACGAAGGTGTTCGAATGTTCGATTTTTGCTACCTCACGTGCGTGTGTGCATGCGTGCGTAATGCCTCAAGATTCTCATCTTACAAAGTCAAATGAGCATTTCGTTCAAGCAACCCTGACTTGATCATTTTATCATCATGACTTTCATTTTCTCTTCTCCAACCGCACCGTTTTTTGCACATTTCCGCAAAGCTTCCCTCTAAAAACGGAATTCAGGAATAGCGGCATTGGTGCGTTTCAGGTGCTTTTTCAGCCATCGGAAATGAAGAAAAAGATTTGTGCGCGTCCACACGTCCTTTATATATAATAAATAAGGAGTTTCCGTTTTGCGGCTTGACAGAAATCAATCTCTGCAAAAAAGTTTCATGCAATCTGCATTTTTTTTCTCGAAAAAGTTTGGTAGTTCAGAAAAAAGCCGTACCTTTGCATCCGCTTTCAGGAATACAACACCTGACAAGCACTGAAGGAAGAGTTCTTTGAAAGATTTACATAAAACAGAGAAGTAGTAGTACAAGAAGCGAGACTTACTTTTATGAGTACAGTCTTGGGTGAATTTACGAACCGTCGATTTTTAGGA
>NZ_NPJB01000104.1:0-491 GCF_002251345.1 Prevotella sp. P4-119
GCCGTACCGGAAGGTGCGGCTGGAACACCTCCTTTCTGGAGACGGATCTTAGATGATTAAGGTAGTTTCAAAAGAATGGGATGAAGCATTGGTTTGTTCAGACACTCCTTCGGCTTCTTGTGCTAACGAATCTGTTTTCTCGAATAGAGAATCGAAGGAAGCTGAGGACACTGTACTGTTCCAAAGCATCTTGAACGAAGTCCTATAGCTCAGTTGGTTAGAGCGCCACACTGATAATGTGGAGGTCGGCAGTTCAAGTCTGCCTGGGACTACGATGCAAGGGACTTCAATTCCCGACCGGGGGATTAGCTCAGCTGGCTAGAGCACCTGCTTTGCAAGCAGGGGGTCAACGGTTCGAATCCGTTATTCTCCACTTGTCCTTGAAATAGAGGAAAGAGATCTTTGACATATTGACACAAGCAAGACTGTAGATTAGATAATAAATCAGAAATCAACAGCTGAAAGTATGAGCACTTATGCATACGGCCGCC
>NZ_NPJB01000105.1:0-4637 GCF_002251345.1 Prevotella sp. P4-119
ACGAGTGGTAAAATTTTAACGGAATTGCAGACTGGAGAAATAGGGGACGGGGTTCTGTTCTACTAAAAACAGAAAAAACTTGGAGGGTATCGGTTTTATTCGTACATTTGCAATGTAAAGAAACAAAAACCTGTACCCTTTAATTTATTAGTTTAATATGGATATAATAGATAACGTTATTAGTACAGAGGCAACAAGACGCAATGTCCGTTTAATGTTGCCTATTATGATACATTGGGCTAAGACTGGTCACAAAGAGCATACTTATGACGATTTGATTCATGCAATAGGCAAGCAAAAATTCTCAGGTATTGGTTATGCTTTAGGTTGTGTGCAAAATGTGCTTGAAGAATTAAGTCGCATGACAAAACGCGATATACCACCGCTCAATTCCCTTTGTAAGAACGCCAAGACGATGCTTCCTTCAGATGGTTTTGGATACGTTAGTAAAAAATACAACAGCTTAGACGATAATGGGAAACGTGTATTTGTGGAAGGACTTGATAGCAATGCAATCAATTTCCCTTATTGGGATTGGGTATTGAAGGAATTAAATCTGAAAGAAGCTGCCCCATTTACAGAAGAGCAACTTAAAGTAATCAAAAATCCTCATTGTGGTCGTGGTGGGGAGGGAGAAGAACATAAAGCCTTGAAAAAATATATCTGTCAGCATCCTGAATGTCTAAACTATAAAGATGTTGTTTTTGCAGAGACAGAACATCCCCTGCCTTCAGGAGATAGCCTTGATGTTTACTTTGAACTTTCTGACGGCAAACATGTTGCTATAGAAGTTAAACCAAGCATTGCTCCAGACCAAGATATTTGTCGTGGTGTCTTTCAATGCGTGAAATATAATGCTGTCATGGACGCGCTGAGGAAAATAGAATGTAAAGGCTATGAGATTGAGGTGCTTTTGGTGGCAGCAGGAAATTTTTCTTCTCAAAACAAAGTACTTGCAGAAGAACTTGATGTTAAATATGTGGAAGGCTTCAAATATAAATAGGAAGATTAGATAACAGGGTGATGAAGTTGGAGGTCGGAAGGCTGACCAATAACATAATCAACGAGAATCTTTAAATAAAATCCTGGCTGAAAATACGCAACAGTACGTTGCTTCTGGGGACGAATTTTGGGGAATCGCATCGGGGATGCTCGACATCTTAACGAAAATCTTGAGAAGAATCTTCAAATAGAATCCGTGTAGTCCGGAAAACAGGGGTCAGGTTCTTGTTCTATAAGATATAGAAATGTCTGGCAGGGCATACCCTCCAGACGCGGAGTGCATCGTGAAAACTGGCAGCCCGTATGCGAGCCAACCAATTTAGCAACTCTGCGACAAAATTAAATAAAAATTTTAATTTAACGAATAAAAAGAGAAAAATATACGGAAAAATTTGGAGGGTATCGGTTTTATTCGTATATTTGCAACTGAAAAAATAAATCAAATAAGGATTTTTATGAAGGGCTGAAGAGGTTGTATGTGAATACCGCCTCTTCTTTTTGTATGTTGGTGATCCGGAAATTTTTGTTATCCACGGAATACACATAGGACATCAGAAAAGGCATGACTGACACGAGCGAAAATAGATGTGACAAAATTTCAGTATTGAGCAGAAAAGATAAATTTTCAACAATTTTGGCACACTATTTGCTATACGTATATATCATTAGAGTCTCGTCCATAATATCATGGACGAGAAACCTAAAACAATCGAGAATATTAACCCTCCTGATTCCATTTGTGGATAGGGAATAACATTTTTCAATCCCAAAAACTAAAAAAATGAAGATAAAAAAAGCAATCTTCTGTAGGTATTCTTTGAACGGCGAATGTGTAGAATGTTCGTCGGCCAGCCTTAATTGGCAAAACGGCGTTAACTATGCGCATTTCCAAAACTCAAGTAAGTCACCACAATTCCACAACCTATTAAAAATATAAATATATGGCAAAGTTTCAAATCTTTACATATATGTACCGGCCAATAATGGAGAATCAGCTTGCTCTGCCTTTTGAGGAATTTAGCGAGATAGATGTGCATCAGTCTTTAGATAAAAAGCAAGAAATAACAGATGATATTCTCACTAATAAAGAAAAACTCAAATTTGAATTCGACGGAGCAGAATATGAACATGAGGTATATATCAAAGAAGGTGGTATTTACGTGTTCCGTATTGCTAACAATACACATAAACCTGTAGAGAGAGAAGACCGCTTTAGAATATTGAAGGAAATAAACCATCCTTCGTGTCTTGTCGTGATTGATAATCGTAAAGACAGACAGGTTATTGCCGTGGAACAGAAAGGAATAACTTCGGCATTTGGCAAGCATCCTCAATTAACGGATGTTCTCGAAGCAACTCTTCAAAAAGCCTTGCAGCAGTATCGCCTAACGCTTGATATAAAACCTAAATATCACACCTCGGAGTTTTGGCAAGTTGTGAACACCTCAATGCAATCAAAAGGTATAGAACTTGTGCAATTTCCTTTTCCTTATCCCAATCTTCCTGTCATTTCTGATATGGTAGGAGAATATATGTCTGATTTGGCACGACGTACCAATAGTGAACCGACTTTGCTACTTAAGGGTCAGAATAAAGAAAGTGTTGTGCTTCAAGAAGGGGATGTTTGGTTGCTAAACGCTATCAAAGCATGTGCTGCAAGTGGTAGGCCTATTCTTATTAAGCCGAAAGGTTCAGAAATTAGAAAAATTGGAGTGAAAAATCCTGTATATGAAGACATTCCAAACGGGGTATTGCATGATATTGACAAGAAAGATCTGTTCAATTCCAAATATCAACAGATTGTAGAATTTTTAAACACTATAAAACTTGTGTATGAGTAAGAATGACATAGACCTATTGAACATCTGTCTTGAAGACAATCTTTTCTGTGCTTTGCATAATGCCTTATGTGGATTTGAAAAAATGTGGCATACACCTTCTCCCGTCAACGTGTGGATGACGGCATTGGGCATAAAACATAAACTGTCAGAAAGCAAACGACCAGAATTACTGTTGGGTTATTTGTTTTCTAATATGACAAAAAGAGAAGACTTGATAGTAGGGGCTGTGCTCATTTATATAATCTCAGCTGAAGATTGGAATTCAAATAGTTCGCCATTGAAAGATGAGCTTTTAAAAAGACTTATGGCACACAGGCAGGATTTAAAAATCGTGTTTAGTGAATTTAGAAAAAGTGAAGAATGGAATGAGCAACAAGGATACTTTGTGACGCAGACCAACTACTCTGATACGGTTAATACGCAGATGAAAGTATTGCCTGAAGGCAATAATGGCGTTCGTGATTTAGTTTCTGAAGCGATAAGTAGTGGTGATAATGAGCTATGCAAAACGCTGTATATCCTATTAACTCGTATTGATTACCAAAAGGGACATATCTACGAAGGTGAAGTGAAAAGGCTGAATAATCATATAGACGAAATCAATAAAGACAGTCATAAGCCTCTTAATATTTACAACAATTATCTTGCTAATAGCTGTAATTTTGGACCTGGCAGCACACAGAATGGTGATACATTATATAAAAAACAATAGAAGACATACATACAAACAATAAAAAAATGGCACAGATAACAAACAATTATGCAGAAGGTAGCTGCGTTTTTAATGAAGGTAGTACGCAGAATGGCGACGTTACGGTAAATTATCAAGGTGAAGCAACCCCAAAGGGAACCGGATTAGGCGATAATTCGGGTATCAACAGTCCTATACACCTCTCAAACGATGCAAAAATAATAGACCTTATCCGGGTGATGAATGCCTGGTATGAATGTGGCAAGGTGGCAAATGCCACAGGGGGAAGACCTACAAAAAAGGAGTTCTTTACATGGGTTGGTAAGCTTTTTAATGTAAATCTTGAAAATTATGATAATAGTCTTTCCAGCTCAATGAATAGTGGGATAGATATAGACAACCAACTTAGAATCTTTGATGAACTTAAAAACAAATTCAATCAGTTATGTAGATTTAAGAAATAACGATAATAATAGATACGTATATGAGCATCTTGCTGTAGCAGGGTGCTCTTTTTTTTATCATAAGGTATAGGTAGGGTATAGGTAAGGTATAAGAATAATTCCATCAAGCCATTATATCTTTGCAGCAGAAATTTCTAATTCGGAGTTTCTGCTGCATTCTTTTATAGATTTCAGTCAGCGGTCAAAAACGAAACACGGCTCCGAGCGTAGGACATGAATTACATTGTCTATATGATCCTGCGTAGTGTGAGACAATACTTTTTTTAATTAAAAAACAATGACAAAAAAGATTGTCGAGAACGGTTCTGCTTCATCGCACGAGCCACAGATTATCGGTAGCGTAGTCAACGACATGCTACAGGGTGATTCACCATTTGCTTGCGCTTACCGCGAGCATACGTCGGCCTATCCCCATACGGAATTGGGGATTGACCTCAAACTGATGACGCAACAGCCAGGGAGATTGCCTTTGGGCAGGTATCTCTGCGGTACGATCACGCGTGATGCAGAGGATCATTACCTCTTCGTGGAGCATGTGGCAAAGGCGTTATGGCCGGTAAAGCGTAACCCACACGTGTTTGTGGGACGGTATATCAACGTGAATAGAAAACCAGACGGGACTATCTATCCTACGTTCAA
>NZ_NPJB01000106.1:0-1052 GCF_002251345.1 Prevotella sp. P4-119
TAGTTACAAAAATATTTAATATGACTACCGATTGCAAAGTTACAGAATTATTTTGTATTATAGACGAGTTTTGCAAACATTTTGATGCAGAAAATGCAGGAAATTTGCTGGAAGACAATAGCGGAGTGAAGCGTAGACGGCGTGCAGCATCGTTGTCCGACAGTGAAATCATGACGATTCTGTTGTATTTCCATTTCGGTACATTCCGCAATTTCAAGCACTACTACCTGTTCTTTATTAAGGGTACGATGAAGTCTTATTTTCCGAAAGCTGTGTCGTACAACCGCTTTGTGGAGTTGGAAAGCCGCGTGTTCTTCCAGCTCATGTTCTTCCTTAATCTGGGAGCTTTCGGAAGATGTACCGGCATAACATTCGTTGATTCCACGATGATACCCGTATGCCATAATCTCAGGAGATATGCCAATAAGGTATTCAAGGGAATTGCCACTGACGGAAAAGGAACTATGGGTTGGTGCCATGGCTTTAAGCTCCATCTTGCGTGCAATGACAGAGGCGAGATAATAGCGTTTGTACTTACTGGTGCAAATGTCAGCGACAAGGATCCGAATGTGTTCAAGGTTCTTGCTAAACGTTTGTATGGCAAGCTGTTCGCTGACAAAGGCTATATTTCGCAAAAGCTGTTTGACTTCCTCTTTGAGGATGGAATACAGCTGGTGACAGGGTTGCGCGTAAACATGAAAAACAAGCTGATGCCATTCTATGACAGAATGATGCTGCGCAAGAGATACATTATCGAAACCATTAACGACATGCTGAAGAATACGGCACAGATTGTACATTCACGCCATAGATCTGTAAGCAACTTTATCATGAACCTTATTTCTGCCTTGGGAGCATATTGTTTCTTTGATAACAAGCCAAAGGCATTGAAAGGATACTGCATCGAAGACACGAAGCAACTTACATTGTTCTAAGGACAGAATAATCTCTTTCGATTCTTTATATATAGCCCATGTCTGATGGTATGGGAAGAGAATTCACGTATCTGTCTTCACATGCAACTAATCGCTATTTTATCCCGAATTGGGGTA
>NZ_NPJB01000107.1:0-6451 GCF_002251345.1 Prevotella sp. P4-119
AGAATTTTATCTGTCTCATTGTTGGACAGAACCCCTCTCGTAGATTTGCTCGGCAAAAGCGAACCTGCCGAGAAGTTACAAACTGTAAGAGAATTAAGTCTTAAATTTATTTAGTGGACACTAGTGAACTCCTCTTATTCTGAATCATTGATTTTTTTACAGCGATGATGGAGAACTTTTACCAACTCCTCACAGTCACCATATATAGACTCGTATTGCCTATCATCAATAAAACTATTCCTATGAAGCAATTCAATCCAATAAAGTGATTCTCGAGCCTCCTTTAGTGCAATAAAAGATTTGCTTTTGAAATCAGCTTTACTAATGCCGTTACATGCCTCGGCATTATTGGCTCCAATGCTGGTTCCTGCCCGAAGTAACTGATTGCAGAGATTTGACACGGATTGCAAATACACTGGTACACTCTTCTCATAGACGCGTTTTCCTTTGATTATCTTATACGCAGGTTTAGCATTGGCTGCTTCTTTTAACAGGTAGTCGTTGAGTTTGATCACTCTGTCGCCAAAGGCTAGGCATTTTGCTTGTATCGCATCTGAGATTATTGACATAGTCGAAGTAAGAGGTGATATGTAAGAAGTAAGAATTTAATATTCTGCTTGCGTATTTCAAAATTTTTTTGTACCTTAGCGGCAGAGATGTCAGATGTATGATGGCTGACGGCTGAAGTTTTCTTTACAACGTCTTAAATGCCATCCTCAGGGCTATATTCCCTTTAGCCTCCCAACAAATGAAATTGTTGTGGAAATGTTGTAGGAAAATCGGCTCTCTTTTCATAACTTGCTGAGTATCAGTGGCGGTAAAAAAGTGGAGTATCTATGGGAAATCTAACCTATTGGTATTTCCTTATTTCCTCTCTAAAAAGAGCAATGTTCATCAGATTAACAAACATTTTTTCAGAATCCACCTGATCTTCCTTTCGCCGCAGGATAGTTCTTCTATTCCTGGACCCGATGGAGTATCAGTCCCAGTAACGGTGGTTGCCCTTTGGAAAACGGTGGTTGTCATAACGTTGGTTTTCGTCGGCGATAGAAGAAGAGTGATAGAGCAATCCTGCGTCATTTCCTCTTTCTATTTGATGGAGTCGTTGGCGATCACCTGCTGCGGTGATGGTGCCATATAGTTATTGACTGGCATCATATAAATCCTTATTTTAGAAGTTTTTCTGAGTGACCCTCGGGTCATCATTTTCCTTGTAGCGTACAAAGGTACACATTTTTCTGTATAAAACATCAAAATGTTACGAAAAATTTTATCCACGGAACACACGGAGGGCACGGATCATCGGAATTTATACGGAATTTATACGGAGTTTTTTAGTAGCTACGCTAGAAATCTTGGAGGAAATCTTCTTTAAGAATGGCCGTGGGCCAGAAATTATTATGGATCCACGGAAGACACGGAGGACACGGATGGTTAATGTCTCGCGAAAGATAAGTTTTGAGTTATACTCATGCTGTCTATTCCATCGAAGTCGTTGGTAAGCTATTTGTTTTCCACGCCTTCATTGATATACCCAGCAGTCTTGTGGAGACTAAACTTATCTACGCCAAGGTGCAAAGGGCACTAAGATCTATTTTCCACGGAGCACAATCTAAATTATCCACGGAGGACACGGAGGGCACGGATTGTTGGGAGTTAGACGGAATCATTTTGGGTAGCCTACGGCTAGAAATCTTTGGAGGAAATCTTTTTTAAGAATGGCCGTGGGCCAGAAATTATTATGGATCCACGGAGGACACGGAGGACACGGATGGTTAATGTCTCGCGAAAGATAAGTTTTGAGTTATACTCATGCTGTCTATTCCATCGAAGTCGTTGGTAAGCTATTTGTTTTCCACGCCATCATTGATATACCCAGCAGTCTTGTGGAGACTAAACTTATCTTCGCCAAAGTGCAAAGGGCACTAAGATCTATCTTCCACGGAGCACAATCTAAATTATCCACGGAGGACACGGATCATCGGAATTTAAACGGATATTTTGGGGTTGCGCGAGCGCAAGAAATCTTTGGAGGAAATCTTTTATGAGATGTTGCTTCGCAAGAAATCAATCATCGGATCATCGGAATTTAAACGGAATTTATACGGATGGTTTGGGGTTGCCTGTCGGCAAGATGTTTTGGAGTAGCGAAGACAGAGTGAGAGCGCGCTTTCACTATGCTGAGTCACGACAAAACAAACCACAGGTAAATCTTTGGAGGAAATCTTTAACTAAGATGATGTCTGAGGTCTGAAGTCTGAGGTTTGAAGTCTGATGGACTAGTCTTTGTCATCCTACGATAATCTCAAAATAAAAATCTCGACTGAAAATGCGCAACAGTGCGTTGCTCTATGGGAGGGATTTAATTGGGATCGCCTTACAGGCTCGAAATCTTAATGAAAATCTTTAAAATAATCTTTTACTAGAATCTATAAACTATAACCTCTAAACACTAACCTATAACCTATAACCTATAAACTTTAACCTATAAACTATAATCTTTAAACTCTAACCTTAACCTTAACGCTAACCACTAAACTCTAAACACTAATCACTAAACTTTAACCTATAACCTATAACCTTTAAACTATGAACTATTTCTTGTCTAGGATTTCGTATTTGGAGACTTGGCTTTTGTATTCTGGGACAATGTCCTTCATCTTCTTTACTATATCCATGTCGTTGTAGGTGTAGGAGAGGTCTAGGAGGGCCTTTTCGTTTTCACATGCTGTGGCGTATTCGTACTCGCGGACTTTGGCGCGCATGATCTTGGGATGCTTGGTGGGGATGTTTTCTTCCTGGTCGGAAAGGACTTCTTCGTAGAGTTTCTCGCCTTCACGCAAGCCTGTGAATTTTATTCCGATGTTTTTAGCACCGGAAAGGGCTATCATGCGCTTGGCGAGGTCAACAATCTTGACGGGTTTGCCCATGTCAAAGACGAAGATTTCACCGCCGTTACCCATGGTGCCTGCCTCAAGGACTAGCTTACAGGCTTCGGGGATGAGCATGAAGAAACGGATGATGTCGGGATGGGTGACAGTGAGAGGACCGCCATTTCTAATCTGTTGCTTGAACAAGGGGATGACGGAACCGTTGCTACCCAGCACATTACCGAAGCGGGTGGTGACAAACTGGGTGATGCCCTTTACCTTGCCTTCGGCAATGGCTTTATTGAGTGATTGACAGTAGATCTCACAGATGCGCTTGCTGCAGCCCATCACATTGGTGGGATTGACTGCCTTGTCGGTGGATATCATCACAAATTTCTTAGTGCCATACTTGACTGCCAGGTCGGCAATGACACGGGTGCCATAGATATTGTTTTGTACAGCCATAGCAGGATTGTCTTCCATCATCGGCACGTGTTTATAGGCTGCGGCATGGAAGACATACTCTGGCTGGTGGGCTGCAAAGATGGCTTCCATGAAAGTGGCATTACAGATGCTGGCTACGATGGTCTCTGACTTGATAGCAGGGAACTGGCGTTGCATCAGCAGGCGGATATCATGCATGGGGGTTTCTGCCTGGTCGATAAGGATCAGTTCTGAGGGATGATAGACAGCGACCTGGCGTACCATCTCTGAACCGATACTACCGGCAGCACCTGTTATCATGATCCTTTTGCCGGTGAGAAGAGCGCCTATGGCATTCATATCCACCTCTATCTTATCACGTGGCAGGAGGTCTTCGATATCTACTTCATGGAGTTGGTCTTGCGGCAATTCGCTTTTCCCGTCCCACTCTAAAGCATGGGGCATCATCATAATCTTGATGCCATTAGCGATGAGTTCATTGATGAGGTGGTCATCTTCACGGAATGTATCTGCTTGAACCGGGGATACCAAGATGGCATCAATGCCATCGGCTTTCAACTGGGATGCTAACGTATCTTCTACCTCACGGACCTTCACACCCATGAGCATGTGACCTACCATCTGTCCGTCGGGACTAATGAAGCTATCAAGGACATAGCGTTGAGGAGATTGGCTCTTGATCATCTTCGCCATACCTATAGCGCCATGTTTGATGCCGTAGATCACGGTCTTCAGGGCTTGTTCGTCTTTTCGTCTCGCATCAAACATGCTCTTCACAGCTACTCTGACCATAAACATCAAACAGGTTGATGAGGTGAACATCAGGATAATACCTGAGAGGGATGGCATCAGGACTTCATCGATGGACCATACATGATTCACTGCCAACGACGTCAGGTAGGTCAGCAGGGATCCGAGTGATGTTGCTGCTGCGATTCGTTGCAGGTCAACGAAGGAGGAGTAGCGCACTACCCCACTATAGGTGCTAAACACGCGAAAGGCTATCACAAAGAGCAATACGCATAGCAACAGGTAGTGGGTAATGGCCCAGAAACTGGCAGCAAACCCTGAACCTCCGAGTTCAAAGTATTCGGCGAGGTAGCCGGAGAACATCACAATGGCGCAGTCTAAGCATAATACGCCCCAATATGGTAGTGCTTTACTGGTAAAATACCAATTAAATATTTTTTGAATCATAATCGTTATTATATTATCTCACATGTTACACGGATCATCGGATTGTTTTCGTTAAGCCATGAGCAGAATAAAGCTCGCTTTAATTATGCCGTGGCGAGAAAACAAAGGCGTAGCCAATTTAAACGGAATTTATACGGATGGTTTTTGGGGGGTTGCTTCGCAAGAAATCTTTGGAGGAAATCTTTTATGAGATGTTGCTTCGCAAGAAATGAAATTCCCATGAAATATAATCTTTAACTAAAATCTTTGACGAAAATGCGCTCGAGTTCCTCGCTTTATGGGTGCATTTTGTTATGGATCGCATCATAGATGCTCGAAATCTTAATGAAAATCTTTAGAAGAATCTTAAACAAACATCTGTGTCCTCTGTGTGGTCCGTGGATTTGTTCTATCGTTTAAACTATTGAGAACATTTCATGAATGATTCTACAAACTCCATATCACAAACTGATTTCGTCTTTATAAAGTGCTATCGACTCATCAATAATAGGATTCTGTGGCATTTCCACCTTTAAATCACTGACAGTACACTGGCCATTATCAAAAGAAAGTACAGGAATGGTGAGAGCATTGCGATGAGCCAAAATGTAGAGGCGCTTGATGACGAAATATGAATGTGACGAAATAAAGAATTGAACTCCTGATTCTGCCAATTTGAAGATAGCATCGAGGAATTGAGCTATCATGGATGGATGGAGATTGGCCTCGATCTCATCGATGATAATAATTGAATGATTATCGAGATAGCGATTGCCAAGAAGAAGATCGAGAATTGAGAGTTTTTTCACACCCTCGGATGTGGTGGATATTTCATAGATGCGACGATCATTATCTTGGAACTGCCACTCTTTCTTGTCCTCATTGTATTCTAATCGTCCACCAACCATTGAACTGACGATGTCACGTGCCTGTACAAATGAATCGAAGTTCTTGCCTTTCTGGGTTCTACTTAATGCCTTCGCCAGATCGCTATATGGTTCTTCGAATCCGAAACGATTATCTTCCTTAGCCTCAATGATGATATCACGAATGGATAAGATCTCTTTGGCAGGGATGAAAACTGTATTGGATGATCTTGGTAAGAATGTATTCTTATCAATATTCGCCTGTTTAACAGTTGAAGGACCGAAAGAATAAGTGAATTCTTCATTGTCCTCAGAAGTCATGGTGAAACTCATGGAGTTCTCACCTTTGCGTACAATATTACCGAGTTCTGAAGACTGGAATGTCCAATACAACTTATCTGATAGAATTTCTTTGTCTGTTCTGATTTCCTTACCTCTCTTGTACTGTTCAACGGTTTTAAGAGCGGAATAGAGTGCCTTAAGAACAAATGTCTTACCTGACTGATTTGGGCCAATGATAAGATTTATGGCTCCAAGATCGCCCGACTGCATCTGGGGTATCGGACCTAAATTCTTTATAGATAGTGTTTTGATCATAAACTGTTATTTTCAAAAAAGTGCTTCAACAGGGTATCGAACCCTATATCCTTTCAGATATTACCTGTAATTGAGCTTTGTTACACGGAAATCAATCATCGGATCATCGGATATTTATCCACGGAGCACACGGAGGGCACGGATCATCGGAATTTTATCCACGGAGCACACGGAGGACACGGATCATCGGATTGTTTTCGTTAAGCCATGAGCAGAATAAAGCTCGCTTTAATTATGCCGTGGCGAGAAAACAAAGGCGTAGCCAATTTAGACGGATGTTAAACGGATATTTTTTTGGTTGCGCGAGCGCAAGAAATCTTTGGAGGAAATCTTTAATAAAGAATGGCCGGGGCCAGAAATGTTATGGATCCACGGAGCACACGGAGGACACGGATTTTTTTCGTTAAGCCATGAGCAGAATAAAGCGCGCTTTCACTATGCAGTCACGACAAAACAAAGGCGTAGCCAATTTAGACGGATGTTAAACGGATATTAATT